>VBCL01000027.1:20841-21451 GCA_005888865.1 Betaproteobacteria bacterium
GACGATGCCACGCATCACCGGCGCGGTGCGAACCAGCGACTGGATGTAATTGAGCTGCTTGACCACGTACTTCTCGTGCTGTCCGGCGAGCCGCGGGAAGTCAGCCATGCCTTCGGCATTCGCGCCGTGGCAGGACATGCAGGCGGGGATGCCCCGCTCCGGCACTCCCTTGTCGAAGAGCTCCTTGCCCCTTGCGACAAGAGCCGGATCGCCGCTACGCGCGTGCGCGGGCGGCTGCTCGGCGTAGTATACGGCGACGCCGGAGATGATCTTCTCGTCGAGATTGCCTGCGATTCCCCACATGAAATCATGCGCGTCCTTTTCCGAGCGGGTCTTCTTCCGGAACGCGTCGATCTGACTTTCGAGGTAACCCCGACGCTGCGCGGCGAGGATCGGGAATTCCGGCGATGTGCTGATGCCCCGCGGCCCGTGACAGGTCGAGCAGAGATTCAGGGCCCTTTCCTCCCCCGCCTTCCGCACGTCGGCCGGAATCTCCGACGGGCTTTGCGCGCCCGAGGGAACCGCCAGGCTCGACAAAGTCACACAGACAATCGCTAAGCAGATGCGCTTCATGGTCGATCTCCACCTTCGCGACACGAGGTCAGAACGC
>VBCL01000027.1:21545-28273 GCA_005888865.1 Betaproteobacteria bacterium
TGTATTGCAGCATCAAACGGACGTTTTGAATCGGCAGGTAGTCGAGCTCGGCTATCCATCCCTTGCTGTCCGGCCTCATGGCGTTGCCATCGGAGTCCGTCCCGTACAAGCCGCTGTCGGCGCTGCCGGTGGTCGAGAAATAGGCGAGCGTGCCGCCGTACTTGCGGTCGTGATAGTAGGTCGCCTTCGCCTTGAAGGTGCGCAGCGTATCGCTTGGATTGGCGGGCGTAGGCCCGGCGCCGATCCCCGCGCCGGTCGCCGCCGTCACCGGAAAGCTCGCGTCGTACGACTGCTTCTCGTGGATGTAAGTCGCCTGCGCGGTGAAGGTGTGCGGATCGGTGATGTACTGGTACTGCGCATCGACGGCAATGTCGCGGTAACGATCCGTAAGGGTCGACGTGTCGAAGTTGCTCGGATAGCGATCGATGACCATCCCGTACGTGCCGACCATGATCGAATTCGGACCCCAGTCATGGCTGTAGGCAATACGCCAGTAGGGGTTGTACCCCTTGAGCGCGGCGACCCCGCCATCGGTGTGGATGTCCTGCCCCTGGCGCAGAATCGAGAACGCGCCGTCGGCGGTGCGGTAGAACGAGACCTCGGCGTAGATCGACTTTTGCCACCATAGATAACCGCCGAGTCCCGCAACCTGTTGCGCCAGGCCGCCATCGATCTGCGTTGCGGCGGAAGGCGTATTGGCGAGCGGCGCCGACGTGAACGGGAACCCGAAAGCCGGTGTGCTGTCCCAGACGTCCTGCACGGTGGGGTTGTTGTGCAACGTGGCGCCATAGATCAGGTCCGGCTCGGCGGCACTCGCGCTGCTGTACCTTCCTATGATCCTGAGGTCGGTATTGTCTATGCTGCTGTGGCCACCGAGCGTGCCGTCGGCAGTGGTCGCGAGATTGTCATAGCTCCATTGAATGAACCCGCCGATATTGTCGTTGACCTTGCTTGCGAGAAAAATACTGGCGCAGCAGAACACGAGGCCGTTGTTGCGTTGCGTGATCTCCACCGTTTCACCGGTGGTGGGATCGGTCTCGTGGTTCTTTCGTGTATTCGTGATCGACGCCTGAGCCATCACCGCCAATGGAATGTAGTTCACGCCCTCCTTGGAGAAGGCGGTCTTCCCTATCGTGTAACCGGTAAGCTTGAAGTAGCGCCCGTAGGGCGTTAGTTCGGGAAAGCTGACGTGACAGGCGATGCATTCCTGACCGGTCTGGCGGGCGTACGACGGCACGGCGTCGGCTTGCCCTATCGATGCGCCAATCAACACGACGGTCGCTGTATCTCGCAGCGCCTTCACGATATTCCGCGCGAACATTGCTGGCCCCTTTCCTGCGCTCACTTGAACAAGAGATTGCTGCACTTCTCCGGCTGCGAAGCACGGCGCTGCCGATGAATGCGATCACGCTACGCGCTCCGCAGATTGGTCTTGATGATCTACGTCAAATGTGCCGCACGAAAAAACGTGAACGCGTTAGCAACTCGTAAGCTTCGAGTCAGGACGTCGTCAGGTACGCGCCGTTCCGAAGCGCGCCGGCGCGGCAGAGAGGTTGCCTGCGACGTTTTGGCGCAACGCTTCTGCGGGGCATTGCTGCTCGACAACTGTCGGCAGAAAGAGCGCTACAGCAGCACGTTGATTCGATCGCTTTGGCGGGCGGCGCGGGCGGAATCCGTCGGTGCGCCGTTCAGGATGTGCAGCCTCTGCATTGGATTGCGGGCCCCGCAATCACTCTTAAATCAATCCCCGGCAAACTGACATAGCGCGTGCACCGGATAACCGAGTCGCGCCAGCCTCTCGCGACCGCCGAGGTCGGGCAAGTCGACGATGAAAGCACAGCCAGCGACCGATCCTCCCGCGATGCCAATCAGCCGAAGCGCCGCTTCGGCCGTCCCACCCGTGGCGATCAGGTCGTCAACAAGCAGCACGCGCTCGCCGGGCTGAATCGCGTCGCAGTGGACCTCCAGCCGGTCGGCGCCATACTCGAGCTCGTAGTCGTGACCGAAGTTCTCGGCGGGAAGCTTCCCATGTTTGCGGATCGGCACAAAGCCGACATTCAGCTTGTAAGCGAGCGCGGCGCCAACAATAAAACCGCGCGATTCGATCGCCGCGACCTTGTCGATCGGTTGGCCGCAATACGCAGCGCCGAGCTTTTCGACGACTGCGTGAAAGCCATCCGCCCGTTTGAGCAGTGTCGTGATGTCGCGAAACAGCACGCCCGGCTTGGGAAAATCGGGGACGGTCCGGATCTGTGCTTTGATGTCGACGTCTTGCATCACCGATGATCCCGTGCGCGTCGATGACCTTGGACGCGCCGCGTAGCGTATTGGAACCGACGCAGTATACGTCGATCTACTTCATATCATGTATTCTGTGATGCACCATGCGTGTTAGCTTGAAACGGCGCCTCGCGTTGCTGCTGCCAGGCGCCGTGTTACTCGGCGTTGCGGCGATCCCGGGCGGGGCACAAGACGGACCTGATCCGGCGGTCAGGCGAATCCAGACGTTCTACGACTCACTCCTCGCGACGATGAAACAGGCGGATCGATTGGGCATCCGCGGCCGATACGAGAAGCTGGCCCCGGTGATTCGCGAGACGTTCGACCTCGGGGCGATGACTCGCATTGCCATCGGTCCGGAATGGAACTCGTTTGCGCCCGAGCAACAGTCCGAGTTGACAGAGAATTTCTCGCGCATGACGATCGCCACGTACGCCAGCCGTTTTGACGGCTACTCGGGGGAGCGGTTCGACGTCGAGCCGACCAGCGAAGCGCGCACTACCGGGCGGATCGTTCATACCAAGCTCATCCCGTCGAGCGGAGAGCCCATCACACTCAATTACCTGATGCGCGGTTCCGGCGACACGTGGAAGATCGTTGACGTTTATCTCACCGGGACAATAAGCGAGCTCGCAACGAGACGCTCGGAGTTCGCGTCCATCGTCAAGAGCGGTGGGCCGAAGGCTCTCGTCGAGAGTCTTCGCCAGCAGGCCGACAAGCTGATGCGCTCGCCCGGCGCAAAGCCTGACGCCGGCACGCGATGAAATGGGCCCGGCTCGTGCCCATGAGACCCGCGCGCCATCTTCGCGGGATCGTTGGTCGAGGACATTACTTCGGGGGTTCGTCCGCGGAGCTCCCAGGATCGGTCAGCTCCTGAGGCTCCGGCGCGAGCCCGCGAGCCTCGCGGAGCTGCGCCTGACGCTGTTGTCGTGTGAGGCTTTTCAGGTTCGAGTAATAGTCGAGTGCGCTGGCGATGATCTCATCGAGGCTTTCGATGTTCCGGGACCTGAGGTCGATCCCATCGACCGTGCCGACCGCGAGACCTGTTATGGTCCCGGCGTGACCCGTCACGACCAGGGCGGGTGGAGTGGTATAAAGATCGACGCCCAAACCAAGTGCATCGCGAAAATTGGAGGGTCCGAAGAACAGCAAGACCAGATACGGCCCATCGTCAACGCCCCAGGAGTAAAGCGTCTGACCGAAATCGCCGGACTGCCTGGGAAGTCCCTGCTCGGTGGCCGGGTCGAACAAACCCCCGAGGCCGACGGTCGTGTTGACCAGGAAACGGGTGAACGTAATTCCTGCGGCATTGGGCCGCCGTTGCAGCAAGTCGTTGACGAAGATTCTCGGCTCGGCGAGATTGTCGATCGCCGACCGGATGCGGTCGCGCACGGACTGGGGGAAGGCCTGACGATATGCTTCGGCGATCGGCTTGATGAGCGCCTTGTCCAATGCCGTGTTGGTATCGAGCACGGCGCGGTTGACCGGTTCGAAGGGGTCGTCGGGCGAGGTATCGCCCCCCGACACCGTCGCACAACCCGCGAGCACGACACAAAGAACCACCGCGGCGAGGTTGCCACAGCCGGCGAAGTGGAGTGATCGCACGCGGCGTTGCCCGTCGAGAGTCACGATGTATGGCGACGACCGCGGGCCCCGGGAACGAAGGCTGCGTCGATGATTTGCAATTGTGGAGCGCTGGCTTGGAGAGCATCAACCCGTTCGCACGTAGGTTAACCCGCTTGGCTGGGCAGCGGAAGCGCAGCGCGAGATGCTGACGGCACAGACGTTCACCCTCGGGCTCGGCGTTGGCAGCTTGGCGCTGGCCGCGGCGGGATGTCTGTACGCGCTTGGCGCGGCAGCAATCGCGCGGCGCTTCGCCGGGGACGAGAGTCCGCCTCCGCTTGCCTTCCCGGGCGTCACCATCCTCAAGCCGCTGCATGGCGCCGACCCGGGCCTGTACGACGACCTCGCGTCGTTTTGCGACCAGGACTATCGCGGCCCGGTACAGGTCCTGTTCGGCGTAGAGGATCCCACGGATGCGGCCATCGCGATCGTCGATCGCCTGATCGCGGCGAGGCCTGGACGCGATCTCGAGCTGGTGATGCACGCGCACGCCGGCGGCCCTAACCCGAAGATCGCGAATGTCGTCGGGCTGCAGCGCCACATTCGACACGACGTGGTCATTCTCGCGGATGCCGATATTGCGGTTGTGCCGGACTACCTGTCGAGGATTGTCGCCGCGTTGGGTCGCCCCGGCGTCGGCGCGGTCACGTGTCTCTACCGCGGCGCGCCCAGAGATGGCGCGTGGGCACAGCTGGCGAGCATGGGGATCGATTACCACTTCCTGCCCAACGTTCTCGTCGGACTCCAGCTCGGTATGGCCCGACCATGCTTTGGCTCGACGATCGCACTCCGGCACGAAACGCTCGCCGGGATAGGCGGGTTCGAGGCGTTTGCAGGGTATATCGCGGACGACTATGCCATCGGTGAAGCGGTGCGCGCCGCCGGCATGAAAGTGGCAATCCCATCGCTCGTCCTCGCACACTCCTGTACGGAACGAAGCGCCGTGGAGCTGCTGCGCCACGAGCTGCGTTGGGTGCGGACGCTGCGCACGGTGGCCCCCGCGGGGTATGCGGGCATGGTCATCACGCACCCGCTGCCCTTCGCCTTGCTTGGCGCGTGGTTAAGCGGCTTCGGCATTCCCGGCATGGCGAGCGTCGCCGCCGCGATCGCGTGCCGTCTTGTCCTGCAGCTTCAAGTTGATCATACTTTAAGGGTGAGCATGGGTCGCTGGTGGCTCGGTCCCGCGCGTGATCTGCTGGCGTGCGCAATGTATGTCGCCGGATTCTTCGGCGATGTCGTCAGTTGGCGCGGTCGGCGCTACAAAGTGCGCGCAGATGGCACTCTGGTGCCCGTTGTGGAGCCGAAGACATGATGCGTACGCTTTTTCTGCAGGCCCCGTCGTTCGACGGATTCGACGGCGGCGCGGGGTCGCGTTACCAGGCGCGGCGGGAGATCCGTTCCTTCTGGTATCCGACGTGGCTTGCCCAGCCGGCAGCGCTGGTCGAGGGCAGCAAACTCGTCGATGCGCCACCGCACGGCCTGAAGCTCCCCGATGTCGCGGCCACGGCGCGCGACTTCGATCTTGCCGTTCTACACACGTCGGCGCCATCGTTTGCATCCGACATCAAGGCGATCGAGGCGATGAAAGCGGTCAACCCCGATCTTAAAGCGGGGTTGATCGGGGCGAAAGTCGCGGTCGACCCGGCGGGGAGCCTTTCCGCGTCGAAGGTTGTCGACTTCGTCGCCGGCAACGAGTTCGATTTCACGATCAAGGAAGTCGCCGACGGGCGCGACTGGGAGAGGGTCGCGGGCCTGTCGTACCGCAACGCCGCGGGCCGCATCGTGCACAACGAGGCACGACCTGTCCTGGAAAACATGGATGCGTTGCCTTTCGTGACGCCCGTGTACAAGCGCGACCTCGAGATCGACAACTATTTCATTGGCTATCTCAAGCATCCCGACATCTCGCTCTACACCGGCCGCGGCTGCAAGTCGCGGTGCACGTTCTGCTTGTGGCCGCAAACCGTCGGCGGGCATCGCTACCGTACGCGCAGCGCTTCCCGCAGGTGAAGGAGTTCTTTTTCGACGACGACACGTTCACCGACGACCTGCCCCGCGCCGAGGCCATCGCCCGCGAGCTTGGCAAGCTCGGCGTCACCTGGTCGTGCAACGCCAAGGCCAACGTTCCGCGCGATACGCTCAAGGTGCTGCGTGACAACGGCCTGCGCTTGTTGCTCGTCGGCTACGAAACAGGCAACCAGCAGATCCTGTACAACATCAAGAAGGGCATGCGCATCGAGTTCGCGCGCCGCTTCACCAAGGACTGTCACGAGCTCGGCATCACCATTCACGGCACGTTCATCCTGGGCCTCCCGGGCGAGACCAGGGAAACGATCGAGGAGACGATCCGCTTCGCCACCGAGATCAATCCGCACACGATCCAGGTGTCGCTGGCAGCACCCTATCCCGGCACATTTCTGTACCGCCAGGCGCTGGAAAACGGCTGGCTCGACAACGCCAACGCCGAGCTGGTCGACTCGCACGGCGTGCAGATCGCTCCGCTCCACTATCCGCACTTGAGTCATACCGAGATCTTCGACGCAGTGGAGACGTTCTACCGGCGCTTCTATTTCCGCAGCGGCAAGATCGCGTCGATTGTGGGCGAGATGGTGAGGAGCCCCGAGATGATGAAGCGCCGCCTGCGCGAGGGCATCGAGTTCTTTCACTTCCTGCGCGAGCGGCGAGAGGTTGCGCACTGAAGGCGCTGATCGTCACGGCCGACGATTTCGGCCTGGCGCCGGAGGTCAACGAAGGCATCGAGCTCGCGCACACAACGGGCATCCTCACCGCGGCAAGCTTGATGGTGCGCGGCGCTGCTGTCGACG
>VBCL01000377.1 GCA_005888865.1 Betaproteobacteria bacterium
TGTCTCGCGCGGCCTCTTTTCACCACCGCCTCGCGTCGCGTCCAAACCTAGGACGCGAGCGAGGCGTTTTCCTACCGTAGGAGGCAGGTGGCCTCGCATGCGTGTGCGCATCGGCGCTACTCAGCTTCGTGCCGCTCGCCGCCGACGCGTTGGTGCGACTTCCGCTTGGTCGACGAGGTCACCGCACTGCGGTTCCAGCGGCGGCTGCGATGCGACGTTCCGCCGCAGCAGATCGGCGAACTCGTCGCTCGCGATGGGCCTGCTGAAGTAAAAGCCTTGCGTTTCGCCGCAGCCGTGATCGCGCAGGAACGTCTCCTGCTCCAGCGTCTCCACGCCTTCGGCGACGACGGTAAGGTTGAGACTCTTGCCCATGGCGATAATCGCCTCGGTGATCGCCCTGTCCTCGGTATCCTGAGGGATGTCGCGGATGAAGGACCGATCCACCTTGAGCGTGTCGATCGGAAAGCGCTTGAGGTTCGCCAGCGACGAGTAGCCGACCCCGAAGTCATCGATGGCGACCCGCACACCAAGTTGCTTGATGGCCGCGAGCACCTTGCCCGCACGCTCGGCGTGCTGCATCACCATGCTCTCGGTAAGCTCGAGCTCGAGCAAGTCCGCACGCATCCCGCTCTTGTTCAGAGCCTCGGCGATGTCTATCACCAGATTTTCATCGTCGAACTGGCGCGCCGACAGATTGACCGCCATGCGCAGCGGCGGGAGACCCTCGCGCTGCCAGGCAACATTTTGCATGCAAGCGGTGTTCAGCACCCAATTGCCGAGCGACACGATCAACCCGGTCTCTTCGGCGAGCGGAATGAACTGGGCGGGCGGGATCATGCCCAGGTCGGGATGCTGCCAGCGCACCAGCGCTTCCACCCCGGTGATCCGCCCTTGGCGGAGATCGAGCTTGGCCTGATAGTGAAGAAAGAATTCGTTGCGTTCCAGACCGCGGCGCAGGCTCGTCTCGAGCGCCATCCGCCCGAACGAGTGGAGGTTCATTTCCTCGGAATAGAACTGGTAGGTGTTCTTGCCCTCGTCCTTCGCGCGGTACATGGCGATGTCGGCGTTTTTCATCAGCGACTGCTCGTCCTGGGCGTCCGCCGGGTACATGCAGACGCCGATACTCGCCGTCACCCGGCATTCCTGTTCGCGTATGAATATCGGCTTGATCAGCGCGCTCAGGATCTTGCGCGCGACCGCCTCGACCTGCTTGGGGTCGCTCACTGCCTGGACCAGCACCACGAACTCGTCGCCGCCGAGGCGGGCGACGAAGTCGCTCGAGCGCACCGTCTGGGTGAGGCGCCTGCCCATTTCCTGCAGCAGCTTGTCCCCGGCCTCGTGTCCGAGGGTGTCGTTGACGATCTTGAACCGGTCCAGGTCGATGAAGAGCACGGCAAAAGTGCCGTTATAGCGTCGCGCGTTCTGGAGTCCGAGGTTCAGGACTTCGCTGAACATCGCCCGGTTGGGTAGCGACGTCAGGGAGTCGTGATTGGCCAGGTAATGGATCTGCTCTTCGCCTTGCTTGCGCCCCGTTATATCCTTGCCGACGCCGCGATAACCCTTGAAGACACCGGAAGCGTCGAACACGGGCTCGCCGCTCACGCCAATCCATATCTTCTTGCCGGATTCGTTCAGCCGACAGAGCTCGAGGTCATGGAACGGCTGGCGCGCATCGAGCATGGCCATATGCGCGGACCAGTCGACCGCGGACATGTTGAGGTAACCCTGTTCCCAACGGGTCTTGCCGACAAGATCAAAACCGAGTTCCTTGGCCCCTGCCGGACCGGTTCCGGAAAACGAGGTGAAGCGGTACTGGTCGTCCTGCTCCCAGTACAAATCAGATGACAGCTGGGTCAGGCTGCGGAAGCGCTCTTCGCTCGCGCGCAGTGCCTCCTCCGCTGCAATACGCTCGCTGATGTCCCGCGCGATGGAAACGATAACGTGCCCTTCCCCAGAACGCACCGCGCGCGGGTACGCCTCGATGGGAAGCTTCGATCCATCCTTGCGGTGGTAATGACCTTTCACGTCCGGCGCGATCAGCTCTCCAGAGATCATTTGCTCGTAGAGTCGGGTAAGTTCCTCGCGAGACGCTGAAAAAATGTCGGGCGGACCCATCGTCAGCAGTTCCTCCCGGCTGTAGCCCAGCGCCCGGCATGCCGCGTCGTTGACGTCGATGTAGCGGAGGCTAGCGGGGTCGATGAGCAGCATCAGATCCGCCGAGGCGTCCGTCGCGACGCGGAACCGGCGCTGTTCTTCTTCCGCGCGCTTGCGCTCCAAGAACTGGCCGATCTGGCTACCCATCGCGAGTATCGCCTTCAGCAATCGCTCGTCCGGTTCGCGGACCTGCCGGCTGTTGAAGGCGAGCACGCCGATCGCCTTCCCTCCCGATATGACCGGAAAGACGAATCCGCCGCGTATGCCGTCATCGGCTGTAAAAGCCGTTCGCAGCACGCGAGGGTCTTTGGTGATGTCAGCGATCCACAGCGGCTGTCCCGACTGCCACACCTGGCCTATCAATCCAACGCCCGGCTTGTAGACACCTTCGCGCGACAGCCGGCCAGATCGCTCGATATATTGCCGGATCGCCGGTTCCGGCACGCCCCAAGACGCGTCAAGGCGCAGCGCACCGACCTTCTCGTCCACGCGCAAGTACCGGCCGCACTCCCAGCTCTGCGCTTCGCATATGGCACGGATTATCGCCGTCATCGTCACCGTGACGTCCTCGGCTGCGGCGATCCGGTGCGCCACCGCGTGCTCCAGGTTCTGCAGATCCTCTGCGCGCTTTCGCTCGGTGATGTCCTGCACCATGATGACGACGGTCTCGACGCTGCCATCCGCGCGCCGCACGCATCTGACCACCGTCGCGGTCTCGACGATCCTCCCGTCCTTGCGCACAAAGCGCTTGTCGAGCTGGAAGGAATCGAACTCGCCCTCCCTCAGGCGCTTGAACAGCGCCAGATTGGCGGGAAGATCGT
>VBCL01000028.1 GCA_005888865.1 Betaproteobacteria bacterium
CGCTGCCGGCGCGAAGCGGAACGTTATGCATGTTCGGCCCCATCGGATCGACGCCCGAGTAAGGATAGAGCGGATACTCGAAGGTACCGACCATCACCACCCGCGGATCCGCGGCGAAGATCTCTTCGGTGCCGTTGCCGTGATGCACGTCGAAATCGAGCACCGCGGCGCGCTCCAGTCCATGCGCCAGTGCGTGCGCCACGCCGACGGCAACGTTGTTGAACAAGCAGAAGCCCATCGCCCGGCGGCGCTCGGCGTGATGACCCGGCGGCCGGACCGCACAGAACGCAGCGCGACATTCGCCCTTGAGCACGAGGTCGGTGCCGAGGACGACCGCGCCCGCGGCATGGCGCGCCGCGTCGAGCGAATGCGGACTCATGGCGGTGTCGGGGTCGAGGTAGCAGATGTCTGACTCGGGGCTCGTCGCCTCGATCATCGCGATGTAGTCTTCATCGTGCACGCGCGCGAGCTGCTCGCGCGTCACCGCGGGCGCGTCGTAATGCGCGACATGCGCTTCGAGCCCGCTGGCAATCAGCCGATCGGAGACAGCGTCGAGCCGCTCGGGGCACTCGGGATGGTACGGTCCCATGTTGTGCAGACGGCACGACGCATGGGCGATGAAGGCGGTGGTCAAGGCGGCGAGTCCCGATGGAAGGCGGCGCGGCTCGAGGATTTCCGCGGCCGGTGGGCGGTCGAACGGAGTGTAGCGCGCCGCCGGCGGTCGTGACTAGACGCCCCCGCCACACTATAGTGGCGCTGTCCGCTAGAACAATACGTTAGGAACGGAGCCTCCTGTCCATGACCGTCCGCCCCGCCGCCCCGGGCTACACGATCCCGGTCCCCGCACGACTCGCAGCGGTGGTCGAGCAGCTTGGCCGTATCGTCGTGGGCAAGGACACGCCGCTGAAGCTTGCGCTCTCCTGTATGCTCGCGCGCGGCCATCTCCTGATCGAGGATATCCCCGGGGTGGGAAAGTCCACGCTCGCGCAGGCGCTCGCCGGCACACTGGGCCTGCATTACGCACGGATCCAGTTCACCAGCGACCTCCTCCCCGCCGACGTGCTCGGCGTGTCGATCTTCGACCCCTCGGCGCATAACTTCCGCTTTCACTCCGGGCCGATCTTCCATTCGGTCGTGCTTGCCGACGAGATCAACCGCGCACCCCCGAAGACGCAGAGCGCCCTGCTCGAAGCGATGGAGGAGCGTCAGGTCTCCGCCGACGGCGAGACGCGCCCGCTGCCCGAGCCCTTCTTCGTTATCGCGACTCAGAATCCGTCCGAACAGATCGGCGCGTACCCGCTCCCCGAATCGCAGCTCGACCGCTTTCTGATGGCGATCGAATTGGGCTATCCCGATCCCGCTGCGGAACGCGAGCTCTTGATCTCCGGCGACCGACGCGCCCGCATCCCGACGCTCACACCTTGTGCCGATCCGGCGACGCTCATCGGCTGGCAACGCGAGGCCGCGGCGGTCCACGTGGCGCCGGCGCTCCTCGATTACGTGCAAGCGTTGCTCGCCGCATCTCGCGCCGCGGGCGAGTCACGGGGCCAGAGTGCAGGCGCCTACGGACGTGGTCTGTCGCCACGCGCCGGGCTGCTGCTCGTCGCCGCCGCGCGCGCCTGGGCGCTTCTGGCCGGGCGGCCGATGGTCCTGCCCGAAGACGTGCAGGCGGTGTTTCCTTCCGTCGCAGGCCATCGTCTCGCCGGCAGCACCCGCGCCGGCGGCCCGCACGCGGAGGCACTGCTGCGCGCGGTACCGCTTCCGTAACCTGCACGTGAACTTGCTCCGATCGGACTTCGGGACGCCCCCTCACCCGGGCGGGTGAGGGGCGATCGATTGGGGACAGCGGCTCGCATGATGTCGGCCGTTTCGATGACGCCATCCTGGGCCCGACGGTGGCGCCAGCGCCTGTGGCGGGTCGACGCCGCCGATCGCGGCCCGATCGTGCTCCGCCATCGCCGCATCTACATCCTGCCCACGCGCCGCGGGCTCGCGCTGATCGCCACGTTGACGATCATGCTGCTCACCTCGATGAATTACGCGCTCTCGCTCGGCCATGCGCTGACGTTTCTGGTGGCCGGACTTGTCGCCGCCGCCTTGCTGCAAACCTACCGCAACCTCGCCGGCATCGCCGCGTCGCCACTCGCGGCCGGAGAAGCTTTCGCCGGAGGCGATCTCGGGTTCACGCTCTCGCTCGCCAATCCGGGCGCCGAACGCCGCGGGATCGTCGTTGCCGCGCGCTCGGGGCCGTCGCTCCGCGTCGATCTGCCTGCGGGAGCCACGCGGCCCGTGCAGCTTTCGGTCGCCACGACCCGACGCGGTCGCGTCGCGCTCGGTCGGGTGACCGTGTCGACCGATTTTCCGCTCGGCCTCTGGCGCGGCTGGGCGTACATCCATTTCCCCTTGGCGGGCGTCGCCTATCCCGCACCCGAAGCGCCGCCGCCACCGTTGCCGCAAGGCCTGGAAGGATTCGACCTGCGCCTGAGCGCACGCGCCGCCGACACCGAGCTTGCGGGCTTGCGCGACTATCATCCGGGCGACGCGCTGAGCCGCATCGCCTGGAAAGCCGTCGCGCGAGGTGCGGGCTGGTACACCAAGCAGTTCGAGGGTAGCGGCGGCGGCGGCGCACTGGAGCTCAACTGGGCCGAGCTTCCGCCGGGCCTGGACGTCGAGGCCCGACTTTCGCGTCTCTGCGCCTGGATTCTCGGCGCGGAACGCGAAACCCGTCCTTTCAGCCTCACGTTACCCGGCACCGAGCTCGTGTCCGGTTCCGGCGCGGGTCAGCGGCGTGCAGCACTGACCGCGCTCGCACTCTTTCCGCGCGAGAGTGCGCCGTGATCTTCGCGCCCGCCCCTGCCGCGCCACTCGCGCGCTCGCAACTCCTCTGGCTCGCTGCGCTCGTCCTTGTCGCGCAACTGCCGCTGTGGCCGTACCTGCCCCCCTGGATCGCCGCACTCGGGTCGGGCCTGGTCGTCGCCCGGCTGTTGCTGCCCGCCGACCGCCCGCTGTCGACGCGGCTGCGCCGCTGGCTCCTGCCGTTGCTCGCGCTGGTGGTCGGGATCGGCATCCGGATGAGCTTCGGCTATTTTCTCGCCCGCGATCCCTGCGTGGCGTTCCTGTACGCGCTGGTCGGCATCAAGTTCGTCGAAACGCGAAGCCCTCGTGACGGCGGCCTGCTCGCATGCCTTGCGCTTTTCGTCGCGCTGACGCAGTTCTTCTACGGTCAGTCGATCGGCGCGGCAGTCATGGCATTGCCGATGGTGTTTGTGTTCGGCGGCGCACTCGCTGCGTTGCGCGAAGCGCCCGCGCCGGCTGCCGCCTGGAGGGCGCCGTTGCTTGCGACGGCGCGCATGCTCCTGCAGGGCGTTCCGCTGGCCGCGCTCCTGTTCATCCTGTTTCCGCGACTCGCGGGCCCGCTGTGGGGCGCTCCCGCCGACACGGCAGCGCGCACTGGTCTGTCCGACCGCATGGCGCCGGGGACGATCAGCGAGCTGTCGCTGTCCGACGCGGTGGCCTTCCGCGTCGATTTCGTCGGTCGGCCGCCGCCGCCGGCGCAGCGCTACTGGCGCGGGCCGGTCTTGTCGCGCTTCGACGGGTTCGAATGGAGCGCGCTGACGAGGATTCGCGGGGGACGGCTCGCGGCCGACCCGAGCCGCGCGATCGAGTACACCGTCACGATGGAACCGAACAACCGTCCGTGGCTGTTCGCGCTGGAGCACCCCGCGGGTCTGCCGCGGCCGCCGATCGAGGACGTCACCGCGGCCGTCGGGCCGTTGAGAAGCATCGCCATACTCACCGACGACCAGCAATTGCTCTCCAACGCACCGGTCATGCAGGCGATCCGTTACACGCAACGCTCAACGATCTCCGACAGCTTCGAGGCCACCGGGGAGTCCGACGCCCGCGAGAATGTGCAGATCCCGCGGGGCAACCCGCGAACGCGCGCGTTTGCGGCCGAGCTGCGCGAACGATCAAGGTCGGATCGCGCGTTCATCGCCGCCGTGCTCGATTATTTCCGCACGCAGCCATTCGTCTATACGCTGGCCCCGCCACTGCTGCAGGGTGACAGAGTCGACGGCTTCCTGTTCGATACCCGGCGCGGATTCTGCGAGCACTACGCGGGCGCATTCGTCCTGCTCCTGCGTGCTGCCGGAATTCCCGCGCGAGTGGTGACGGGCTATCAGGGCGGCGAGATCAACCCCGACGGCGGATACATGATCGTGCGCGACTCCGACGCACATGCCTGGGCCGAAGCGCTGCTCGACGGTGTCTGGCAGCGCGTCGATCCAACCGCCGCCGTCGCGCCGTCACGCATCGAGCGCGGCCTCGGTGGCGCGCTGCCGCAGGGCGAACCGGTGCCCTATCTGGCGCGGCTCGAGGACACCTTTCTCAAGGCTTTGCGCCTGCGCTGGGATGCGGTGAACTACCAGTGGCAGCGCGGCGTCGTCGGTTTCAACGTCCAGCGCCAGCGTGATGTGCTGCGCGACCTCGGCCTCGAAGCGGCACGTCCGTGGCACGTGGTCGCGCTGGCGGGCGCCTTGGTCTTTCTGTGGGGACTGGCGATCCTGGGCTTGGCGCGGGCGCGCCACGTCCGCACCGATCCCGCGGTCGCGTTGTGGTCGCGGCTCTGTCGCCGCCTCGCGCGTGCCGGTCTGCCGCGAACACCCAGTGAGGGTCCGCTGACCTACGTGGGTCGTGCGGCGGCGCGCTGGCCGCAGTCGAGCGAGGTATTGCAGCGGATCGGCGAGACATACGCGGCACTGCGCTACGGGCCGAGCGATGCGACACGCGCCGAGCTGATTGCGAAGCTCCGCGCAAACATTGCCGCGCTGCCAAGCGCGATGCAGCGCTAAAGTAGGGCGTCGCGCGACAAGCCACGCACGCGCAGCCGTACCCGCAGCTTGTCGAGAGCCTCGGACTGGATCTGACGCACGCGCTCGCGCGTGACGCCGAGCTCGCGGGCGAGCTGCTCGAGAGTCGCGACGTCGGTTCCGTTGAGGCCGTAACGCCGTTCGATCACCCGCCGCTGCCGATCCGACAGCTCTGCCAGCCACTGCCGGATCCAGCTCTCGATTTCGCTGTTGTGAAGCACCAGCTCCGGGCTCGGCGCGTCATTGTCGGCGAGCTGGTCGCCGAACGAGAGTCCCTGATCGATGTCGAGCGGAGCATCGAGCGACGTGATGTGTTCCCTGTAACCCAGGACCTTGCGCACCTGCTCGACGGGCTTGCCGAGCAGATGGGCGACGTCGTCGAGCGTCGGGTCGCGGCCTTCCCCGAGCATGCCCTGCGTCTCGAGGTGGCGCAGCGCGCGAAGCACGACGTTGAGCTCTTTCACGACGTGCGCGGGCAGACGGACGGTGCGCGACTGGCTCATGATCGCGCGCTCGATCGACTGGCGGATCCACCATGTGGCGTACGTCGTGAAGCGGAAGCCGCGTTCCGGATCGAACTTCTCGAGCGCGTGGATGAGCCCCAGGTTGCCCTCCTCGATCAGATCCGCGAGCGTCAGGCCGCGATTGAGGTAATGCTTGGCGATGCTGACGACCAGGCGCAGGTTGTGCTCGATCATCTTCTGCCGCGCGTCGAAATCCCCGGCACGCGTCGCGCGCGCGCATTCGAGCTCCTCGCCGGCCGTGAGCAGCGCGTTCTGTCCGATCTCGTTCAGATAGATCTGGGTGATGTCGTTCAGGAAGTCCGCGCCGACGCCGTCGGCCGGCACGTCGAGCGCGAGCTCGCCTGACTGCGTATCGGGCTCACGCGCGACCGGCGGTTCGCCGTTGTCGTCCGCGGACGCGCGGTCCCGGATCATGCGGGTGGAAGGAATTTCACCGGGTCGACGGGTTTGCCGAGACGACGGATCTCGAAATGCAGCTTGACCTGATCGGAGTCGCTGTCGCCCATCTCGGCAATCTTCTGACCCTTCGTGACCAGCTGGCCTTCCTTGACGACGATCTCGCGGTTGTGGGCGTACGCCGACAGGAAAGTCGTGCTGTGCTTGACGATGACGAGCTTGCCGTAGCCGCGCAAGCCCGAGCCCGCGTAGACGACCTTGCCCGCGGCGCTGGCAACGACCGGTTGACCGGCCTTTCCCGCGATGTCGATGCCCTTGAGGTTACCCGACTCGGAGAAACCGGCGACAACTTTTCCGGTGGCCGGCCAGATCCATCCGAGATTGTCGTCGTCGATTTCCGGCACGCGCGCCGTGTCCGGCCGCGCCGGAAGTGCGCTTGCAGGAGCGGGTGGTGCGATCGCCGGCGCCGGCGAGGCACGCGGCTCGGGCGTGACCGCGGCGACCGCAGGCGGGGCAGGCGCACCCTGCTGCAATTGAGCGAATGCCTGATCGGAATAAGGCACCTTGACCGCTCGGGGCTCCGTCTTGAACGTCGCCGTATTGGGGCGTCCGCTGGACGGCGTCACCAACGGGGCCGGGCGCGTTTCCACGCTCGGCGCGACCGGCGCAGTGGTCACCAGCGGGGAGGTCACCACGCCACCTTCAACACCGCCCGGAGGCCCGAGCACGAGCGCTTGTCCAACGCGGATCACGTTGACGTTGTCGATGTTGTTCCATGCGGCGAGCTCGCGGTAGTCGAGCCCGTGATCGAGCGCGATCTGATAGAGCGTATCGCCGCGCTTGACCGTGTAGGTCGGGGGCGCTTCGGGGGCGCGCGCCGGCGCGGCCTCGGAAGGCGGCGGCGCCGGGCGCGTCGACGGAAACGGGGCACGCTCGACCACCGGCGCCGGAGCGCGCGTCATGCACCCGGCAACCAACAAGGCGAAGCCGAGGACGACGAGGAACGGTGGGCAGTACGAGCGAATGCGATCGGTCATGCGAGTCCGGGCAGCAGCGGCACGAATCTTACCGCATCGTACGTCTGCTCACGGATGCCGCCGGGCGCCTTCTCGATGACGGTAAGAAGCTGCACGCCCTTGAGTTCCTCGTCGTGGCGCGCCAGCGGCAGAACCATACGTCCTCCGACCTTGAGATAACGCAGCAGCGCTGTGGGCACCTGTGTGGCTGCCGCCGTGATGAGGATGCCATCGACCTCGAGATCCTCGCCGAGGTCGGTGGACCCGTCGCCGTGCTTGATACGCACGTTGCCGACCTTGAGTGCACGCAGGTTCTTGCGTGCCTTGGCGACCAGCGAGCCGATTCGCTCGACGGTGTAGACCTCGCCCGCGAGTTGCGCCAGGATTGCCGTCTGGTAACCGCAACCCGTGCCGATCTCGAGCACCTTCGACAGCGTCCCGCCGGAACGCACGAGCTCGGTCATTCGCGCCACGACGTATGGCTGTGAGATCGTCTGCCCCGCGCCGATCGGCAGCGGATTGTCCTCGTAGGCTCTGATCGCCAGCGCCTCCTCGACGAAGATGTGACGCGGCACCGCGGCCATCGCCGAGAGCACCGCCTCGTCCCTGATGCCCTGTTCGCGCAGGCGCTCGACCATCCTTGCGCGGGTGCGCGTCGAGGTCATGCCGATGCCGTTGAAATTCTCCCCGATGGCGGTCATCCTGCGAAGCTCATGAGGTTACGCGCTGCTCGAGCCAATCGGCGACCCCCGCCATCTCGGCGCGATGGGTGAGATCGATCTGCAACGGGGTGATCGACACGTACCCTGCTTCGACCGCGTGAAAGTCGGTGCCCTCGCCGGCGTCGGCCGCCGCGCCTGCCCCGCCCACCCAGTAGCAGGTCTCGCCACGCGGTGTCTTGGTCTTGATCACCGGCTCTGCCTTGTGCCGCCGGCCCAGGCGCGTGATACGAGAGCCCTTGAGCTCGTGCTGCGCGATATCGGGGACGTTGACGTTGAGCAGCCACTTGCCGAGCGGTCGTTCACGGTGGCGCTGCACCATCTCGAGGATGACCGACGTCGCGGTCTCGAAATGCCGGCCGATCTTGCTCGTCAGCGAGACCGCGAGCGATGGGATGCCGAGCAGATATCCCTCCGTTGCCGCGGCGACGGTACCGGAGTAGATCGTATCGTCTCCCATGTTCTCACCGAGATTGATGCCCGAGATCACCATGTCGGGCAGCTCGTCGAGCAACCCAGTGACGGCGATGTGCACGCAATCGGTAGGCGTGCCGTTGACGAACAGGAATCCGTTCGGCGCCCGCCGCACGGTCAGCGGGCGGTCGAGCGTGAGGGAGTTCGACGATCCTGAACGATCACGCTCGGGCGCGACGACTGTGATGTCGGCGTGTGGAGCAATCTCAGCGGCGAGGCGTTCCAGACCGGGCGCGAAATAGCCGTCGTCGTTGCTGAGCAGGATGCGCATCACCGGGCGTTGAATGGGTCGCGCGGCAGCCAAGCCGCCCGCGGTGGCCCATTATAAACGCCCGGGATACGAAAGAATGGTTCTTGAGAAAGGCGCTTTCAGCTCTTCGGCCAGTGCTGCGCGAACACCGCAGCGATCTTCGGATGCGCTTCGATGCGCATGAGCGCGGCATGAAAGTCGGGGCGATGTTCCTCGACATGCTTGCGCGTGCCCGACCACTTCGAGACGACCGCAGCGTGGATGTCGAGCGCGCCCAGCGCTTCGCCCGAAAGGTACGGGCGCGCCGGGAAGAGATCGGCGAACATTTCCCAATGCTTGTGCAGTCGCACGCGCGTGCCGGCGCGGATGCGGTCCTTGACGACGTCGTCGTTGTCCGCATCGGCACACCAGCGCTCGGGGAAGTCGATGATGCTGATCGCCGCGTAGCAGTTGGCCGCGATGAATACCATGCCGCGCACCGCCTGCGCACGCGCCGACGGATCGCGCGGCAGCAGACCGCTCTCCGGATGAGCGAGGCCAAGGTGGATGAGAATCGCCGCGCTTTCGGACAGCACACCGCCATCGGGGAGCACCAGCGTCGGAATCTGACCGAGCGGGTTGACCTTCAAGAGCTCGGAGAATGCGTCGTTGGGCTCCCACGATGCGGTTTCGATCACGCGGTAGGACACGCCGATCAACTCCAGCGCAACCTGCGTTGTCGCGGAGCCCGATCCTTTTTTGCCATACAGCGTGTACATCGTTCCTCCCGATCAGACGCGCCTTCTGCCCGTCGTCGACGCGGCAGCGATCACCTTATGCGGCCTGCCCGCTCGTCGACATCTTAGCCATGCGCCGCTGCATCTCCTCCGCGGATACGTCCTCGACGTGGGTCGCGATCGTCCAGACATGGCCGAACGGATCCATGATCGTGCCGCTGCGATCACCGTAGAACTGGTCCTTGAGCGGCTGCTTCACCACCCCACCCGCGGCCAGGGCTTTGGCGAACTGCGCGTCGACGTCGGCCACGTAGAACAGCATGCTGACCGGCGTGCCGTCGAGCGTCTGGGGACTGTTGTGGCCCATCTCGGGTGACTCGTCCGCCATCATGACCACGCTGTCGCCGATCTTCATTTCGGCGTGACCGATCTTGCCGCCAGGCGCGGGAAAACGCATCAGCTCCGTGGCGCCGAAAGCCTTCTTGTAGAAGTCCAGCGCGCGCGCCGCACCGCGAATGATGAGGTAAGGCGTAACACCGGCGTATCCGGTGGGAACAGGCTGCACCATCATGACACTCCTTTGCATTTGAGTTGGAACAGGAGGGCCTCGACCGCCGCTGGCGGAGCAGGCCCCTTCGACCCGCGCCTAAACCGGCGCGAACTGCAAAGCGCTTCGCGCGCTCGACATCGACGCGGTAACTCCGGCGTATACGTTCCTCATAGCTTGCCTCCACGAACCAAGCCGACGCCGATGCCTTCTATCGTAAACGAGGTCTGTCTCGGATCGACGACGATGGGCTCGAACTCCGGATTCTCCGGCGAGAGGACGATCTCACGACCGCGCCGCCTGAACCGCTTGACGGTGACCTCGTCCTCGATGCGCGCCACGACAATTTGCCCTGGCCTCGCCTCCGCAGTCTTGTGCACGGCGAGCAGATCGCCCTCGAGGATGCCGGCGCCGGTCATGCTCGTGCCGCGCACGCGTAAGAGGTAGTCCGCACGCGGCGAAAACAGTTCCGCATCGACGCGATAATGGGCCTCGATATGCTCCGCCGCAAGAATTGGGCTGCCCGCTGCGACCCGGCCCACGAGGGGCAGCGTACCCTGGACCGGAACGCCCGGAATCTCCTTGAGCCTCAAGCCGCGCGACGCCCCCGGCACGATCTCCACGGCACCCTTGCGTGCCAATGCCTGGAGGTGATCCTCCGCCGAGCTGGGCGTGGAAAAGCCCAGGCCCGCGGCAATCTCGGCGCGCGTGGGCGGCATGCCCCTTGCTTCGATGAAGCCGCGGATCCAGTCGAGGATCTGGCGTTGCCGAGGTGTCAGGCGCGGCGAGCCGATGACGTCGCCGGCCGGACGGCGAAGATGCGCAAAGGGACGACGCGGGCGGGAAGACATCGAATACCCATCATATATACGGTATCCGCATTGTAGACGGTAGAAACCGCGCGTCAAGCCCAGAGAGTCCGCACTCTGCCGGACAGCACGATCCCGGCGCCGGCTGCCGGCGCAGCATCGGCGTGCAATGTGCAGCCGGACTTTCGTGAGCCTTGCATGCGCGAGATCCGAGCCGTGCCGAAATGAACCCACGGAACCTCGGACGAATTCCTACACATTCTCGGAAATTCGCGCTGGAATCTTTTTGGGACGGGTACGGTCGTAACGTGACGTTGCTTGAGACCAAACCGTGCCGCGCCTTCGTAACTTCGCTGATCGACTCGCGCAGACCTGGTTGCTGCTGGAGCTGCTGCGCGGTCTGCGCATAACGGCGCGATACCTCTTCCGGCGCAAGTTCACCGTGCACTACCCCGAGGAGCACACGCCGCAATCACCGCGCTTCCGGGGCCTGCACGCCTTGCGGCGCTACCCGAACGGCGAAGAGCGGTGCATCGCCTGCAAGTTGTGCGAATCGGTCTGTCCGGCGCTGGCGATCACCATCGAATCGGAGCAGCGTCCCGACGGTACGCGGCGCACGACGCGCTACGACATCGATCTGTTCAAGTGCATCTATTGCGGTTTCTGCGAAGAAGCGTGTCCGACCGACGCCATCGTCATGACCCGAGAAATCGAGTTCCACATGGTTGCCCGGTACGAATCGATCGCGACCAAGGAGATGCTGCTCGCCTTCGGCGATCGCAAGGAAGCGGAGATCGCCGCGGATCGCGCGGCCGACGCGCGTTTCCGGTGAGTCTCGGCACCGCCGTGAACCCATATCCCCGCGCCGCGCCAACGCGCGGATGCCGATGAATACCGATTAACCAATGCTACTGGAGCTTCGCAAATGAGCCTTGCCCGCAATCACGATCCTCGAGCACCCCGATCCGCGTCACCGCCGCCTGCGCCAAAGCGTCTGTCTCAACGCGAGCTGCACGCCCTCCTGGAACGCCTCGATCGGCGCGAGCAGGTGCTGATCCGCCAGATCGCAGAAGAGCGCAACCGGATCGACAACGAGGGTTTGTCGCAGCTCGAGGCCGACGTCGGCGACCAAGTCGATCAGGCCTTCGTCAAGACCAGCGTGGAGATGGAGCGCG
>VBCL01000357.1:0-434 GCA_005888865.1 Betaproteobacteria bacterium
AAGGTGATGGCCGAGCAGAAGAAAAAGACAGCCGTCACTTTTACCTGGGACTATGCCGCCGGCAAGGAATCGACCGGCGGATTCAAGGAGTCGTTCGAGCAGGGCGGAGGCAAGGTCGTCAAGGAGATGTTCCTGCCGTTTCCGCAGGTCGAGTTCCAGTCCTACCTGACCGAGATCGCCGCGCTCAAGCCCGACGTCGTCTACGTGTTCTTCGCCGGCGGCGGCGCGGTCAAGTTCGTCAAGGATTACGCCGCGGCCGGCCTCAACAAGACGATTCCGCTCGTCGGCCCCGGGTTCCTCACCGACGGGACACTGGAGGCACAGGGCGAGTCGGCGCAGGGTTTGTTGACGACGCTGCATTATGGCGACGGACTTAACAATCCGAAGAACAACGCGTTTCGAGCCGCGTACATGAAGTCGTACAAGAGCGAGCC
>VBCL01000357.1:526-3487 GCA_005888865.1 Betaproteobacteria bacterium
GGCGAAGATCGACAGCCCGCGCGGGCCTCTGGCATTCACCAAGTCGCACAATCCCATCCAGGACATCTACCTGCGCAAGGTCGAAGGCAAGGAGAACAAGGTCGTCGGCGTCGCGGTCAAGAACCTGACCGATCCGCCGCGGGGCTGCAAGCTTTAGCGAACGTTGTAAGATTCGGCGCGGGCAGGCATTGTGCCTGCCCGCGCTTGTTTTTGGGGGCCGGGGCTCGATGGACGTGTACTCGCTTGCAATCCAGCTTCTGAACGGGGTCCAGTACGGGCTGCTGCTGTTTCTGGTCGCGTCCGGCCTGACGCTGATCTTCGGCATCATGGGCATCATCAACCTCGCCCATGGCAGCTTCTACATGATTGGCGCGTACATGGCGTTCTCGCTGTCCTCGTTGACCGGCAGCCTGCTGATCGCGATCGTGCTGGGCATCGTGCTGTCGGTGGTCCTCGGCGTATTCCTCGAATGGGCGCTCTTCTCGCGTCTGTACCAGCGCGACCACCTGGAGCAGGTGCTGCTCACGTACGGCCTGATCCTGGTGTTCGAGGAGCTGCGGAGCCTCATCGTCGGCAACGACGTGCATGGCGTCGCCGTTCCGGAGAGCTTCAACTGGTCGATCCCGCTGACGGCGACGCTTTCCTACCCCGTTTACCGGTTGCTTATGTCGGCGGTGTGCATCGTGCTCGCGGGCCTGCTCTACCTGCTGATCGCGAAGACACGGCTCGGCATGATGATCCGCGCCGGCGCGTCGAACCGGGAGATGGTGCAATCGCTCGGGCTCAACATCAATCTGGTCTACCGGCTGGTGTTCGCGCTCGGCGTCGCGCTCGCGGCGTTCGCCGGGATGCTCGGGGCGCCGGTGTCGTCGGTGTATCCCGGCATGGGCACCGGGGTGCTGATCATCTGCTTTGTCGTGGTCGTCATCGGCGGCATCGGCTCGGTGTGGGGGGCGCTGGTCGCGTCGTTGTTGATCGGGCTCGCCGACACTTTCGGCAAAGTCCTTATCCCTGGGGCCGCGGGCGTGACCGTCTATCTGCTGATGGCGGCGATCCTGCTGTGGCGGCCCGAAGGGTTGTTCCGCCGTGTCTAGCGTCCGGCTGCCCGGCCGCGGCGTTCATCGGCCGTCGGAGGCGCGCCCGTGAAGCGGAAGACGATTGCGCTGGCGGCCGCGTTGGTAGCGCTCGCGCTGTTCCCGCTCGCGGGCGCGACGTTCTACACCGAGCTCGTCACCAAGGTGATGATCCTCGCGATCTTTGCGCTCTCTCTGGATCTCCTGGTTGGTTACACCGGGCTCGTATCGTTTGGCCACGCCGCGTTCTTCGGCGTCGGCGCCTACACGCTTGGGCTCCTCGCACCCAAGTACGACGCCGCCAATCTCTGGCTGACGCTGCCCGCGGCCGTCGTGATCGCGGGGATCTGCGCGCTCGTGGTCGGAGCCTTCGTGGTCCGGGTGAAAGGCATCTACTTCATCATGGTCACGCTGGCGTTTGCGCAGATGTTCTATTTCGTGTTCCACGACACCAAGTTCGGGCGCGGGTCGGACGGCATCAGCATGAATTTCAGGCCGGTCGCCGCGATCGGCGATTTCACGCCGTTCGATCTCGCCAACACGACCCACGTCTATTACCTCGTCTTCGCCGCGATGCTTATCGTGTTCGTTTTCCTGCGCCTGCTGTTGCGTTCGGCGTTCGGCCGGGCGCTGCAAGGGGTGCGCAGCAACGAGCAGCGGATGCGCTCGCTCGGCTTTCCCGTGTATCGCTACAAGCTCGCGAGCTTCGCGATCGCCGGCGCGCTGGCCGGGCTCGCGGGCTACTTCTCGGCGATGCAGTTCGGCTTCGTCAATCCGGAGCTCTTGTCGTGGCACCAGTCCGGCAACGTGCTCTTGATGCTGATCCTGGGCGGGCTCGGCAGCCTGTACGGTGCGGTCGTAGGCGCGTTCGCATTCGTGGCGCTGCAGGAGCTTTTCTCGTCGGTCACCCCGCACTGGCAGCTGCTGCTCGGCGGGACGATCATCCTGCTGGTGATCTTCCTCCCTGGCGGGCTCGCGAGCGTGATGAGCCGGTTCGAGCGCACGCTCATCGGAGAACCCGGCGATGAGTGAGGCGATTCTCGCCACGCAGGGGCTGTCGCGTCGCTTCGGCGGACTGACGGCTGCCGGCAATGTCACGATCGAGCTCCACCGCGGGTGCCTGCATGCGTTGCTCGGTCCGAACGGCGCGGGCAAGACGACGTTGATCAACCTGCTCTCCGGCGAGCTCTCTGCGTCGGCCGGAACGATCCGGTACCGGGGCGAGGACATCACGCACTTGAGTCCCGACCGCCGCTCGCGTATCGGCATCGGCCGCAGCTACCAGAAGACGAACATCTTCCCGGGCTTCACAGCGTTCGAGAACTGCCGCATTGCCGCGCAGTCGCGTGCTCCGCGTGCGCTGCGCATCCTGAGCGATGCGCTCGACTACCTGCCCGTCTGCGATGCGGCAAAGCGTGCACTCGCGGCGGCGGGGCTGGATGGGCGAGCGAACCGCGTGGCTTCAGCGCGTTCGCACGGCGAGCAGCGGCAACTCGAGATCGCCATGGTGCTCGCCACCACGCCAGAAGTGCTGCTTCTGGACGAGCCGCTCGCCGGCATGGGGACGGTGGAGGCGGGGCGGATGGTCACACTCCTGAAGAAGCTGGCGCCGGATCATGCGATCCTGCTCGTCGAGCACGACATGGATGCGGTATTCGCGCTGGCCGACACGATCACCGTGATGGTAGACGGGCAGGTGCTGGAAAGCGGTCCGCCGTCGCAGATCCGCGCCAGCGCGGCGGTCCGGCAGGCGTATCTCGGGGACGGGACGGCGGCCTCGTGAACGCCATCGCCCAGCGGACCTTGCCGTGAGCGAATCGCTGCCATGAGCGACTACCTGCTGGAGGCGCGCGAGCTGCACACCTACTACGGCGCCAGTCATATCCTG
>VBCL01000358.1:0-386 GCA_005888865.1 Betaproteobacteria bacterium
TGTTCGTCTTCTACTACGGGTTGATGGCCGACGTCACGCCGCCGGTGGGGCTCGCCGCGTTCGCGGCCTCCGCGATCTCGCGCGGCGATTACCTGAAGACGGGATTTACCGCATTCTGGTACAGCATCCGCACCGGCATCCTGCCGTTCATGTTCATCTTCAACACCGAATTACTGCTGATCGGCGTGAACTCGTTCGCGCACCTCGCGCTCACCATCGCCTCGGCGGTCGCCGCGATGCTGGTGTTCGCCGCCGCGACGCAGGGCTGGTTCCTCACCAAGAGCCGCTGGTACGAATCGGTAGTCATGCTGCTGGTGACGTTCACGCTGTTGCGTCCGGACTTCTGGATGGACTTCGCTTATCCCAAGTACGATGTCGCACCGCCG
>VBCL01000358.1:406-3060 GCA_005888865.1 Betaproteobacteria bacterium
GAACGCCGCACCGGCAGGCGGCGGCGTGCGCGTGCGGATCGAGGGCACCAGCATCGAAGGCAAGCCGGTGAAGAAGACCGTCCTGTTGCCCCTCGGCGAAGAAGGCCCCGCGCCTCAGCGCCTGAACCGTTCAGGGTTGACGACGATGTCGCTGCCAGCCGGCATTCAGGTCGCCGCGGTGAACCTGCACAGCGCCGCGGACAGGGCCGGGTTCGAGCAGGGCTTCACCATCACGGGGATCGAGACGCTGGCGGCGCGTCCCGCGAAGGAATGGCTGTTCATCCCGGCGCTTCTGGTACTCGGCAGCATCGTTCTGCTGCAACGGCGGCGCGCTGCGACGGTACCCGAGCCAGCGCGTGTGGTGCAGGAGGCTTGAACCCCGTCGGTTGACAGGTCAAGGACCGCCTTGCAACATGCCCTAAGGGAGCGCACGGGGATTCGCATGCTTGACCGGCTTGCCAAGGCTGTGTGTCGATCCACGGGTTTTCTGCAATAATCCCCTCCCATACCTGATTCCGCGAGGCATTTCGCGTGAAGATGGTGAAGTTGTCGAGGTTTATCGCCGTTGCATCGTTCGCGCTCGCCGCGGGAACCCTTCGTGCCGACCCGCCGACGGTGATGGTGCTGCCGTTCTCCGGCGCGATCGGCCCGGCGACCGCGGGGTTCGTGACCCGCGGGCTCGAACGCGCGGACAAGGAGGGCGCGCAGCTCGTCGTGCTGCAGATCGACACGCCCGGCGGGCTCGACACGTCGATGCGCGTGATCATCAAGGCGATTCTCGCGTCACGCGTGCCGGTCGCGGTGTTCGTCGGCCCCAGCGGGGCGCGCGCCGCGAGCGCCGGGACCTATATTCTCTACGCGAGCCACATCGCGGCCATGGCGCCGGGGACGAATCTCGGTGCCGCGACGCCCATCCAGATCGGCATGCCTTCACCGTCGTCACCATCGCCGAGCCCGGACAAGGACAAGGACAAAGACAAAGACAAGGAGAAGGACAAAGACAAGTCCAAAGCGGGCGAGGAGTCGCACGGCTCGCAGGACACGCTGACCCGGAAACAGATTCACGATGCGTCGGCCTACATTCGCGGGCTCGCGCAGATGCGCGGCCGCAACGCGGAATGGGGCGAGCGCGCAGTGCGAGAAGCCGTCAGCCTGTCCGCGGACGAAGCGCTCGCGCAGCACGTCATCGACCTTTCCGCGCGCGACGTGACCGACCTCGTCGCCAAGCTCGACGGACGCAAGGTGACGACGAGCGCGGGCGAGCGTTCGCTGTCGACCTCGGGGGCAGCGGTCGTGACGCTGGAGCCGGACTGGAAAAGCCGGTTCCTGGGCATCATCACCGAGCCGAGCGTCGCTCTGATCCTGATGATGCTCGGCGTCTACGGCCTGTTCTTCGAGTTCTCCAATCCGGGCTGGGTGCTGCCCGGCGTGGTGGGCGGCATCTGCCTGCTGGTTGGACTGTTCGCCTTGCAGATGCTGCCGGTCAACTACGCCGGACTCGCGCTCATTCTGCTCGGAATCACCTTCTTCATCGCGGAGGCGTTCGTCCCGAGCTACGGCTCGCTGGGGGTGGGCGGCGTCATCGCGTTTGCCATCGGAGCGGTGATGCTGATCGACACGGATGTTCCGGGATTCGGTATTCCGCTGGCGTTGATCGCGGCGCTGGCAGTTGTAAGCGGCGTCTTCGTGTTCTTAATCGCCGCCGTTGCGCTCCGCGCGCGTCGGCGCCCGATCGTCACGGGCAGCGAGGAGCTTATCGGCAGCGCGGGCGAGATGCTCGAAGACGCGCAAACCGAGGGCTGGGCTCGGATCCACAGCGAAAGCTGGCGTGTGCACAGCGCGCTTCCGCTCAGGCGCGGACAGCAGGTGCGCGTGACGGCGCGCAACGGCCTGGTGTTGACCGTCGCCCCTGTCAACGAGACCAATAAAGGAGGCTGATCATGGCATTCGGGTTGGGTTTCATCGTCTTCATCATCATCGTTATCGCGGTGCTGCTGTTCGCCTCGTTCAATGTCTTGCGAGAGTACGAACGCGCCGTCGTCTTCACGCTCGGCCGCTTTACCGGCGTGAAGGGCCCGGGATTGATCATCCTCGTCCCGGTGCTGCAGCAGATGGTGCGCGTGGATCTGCGCACCGTAGTCCTGGACATCCCGCCACAGGACGTGATCACGCGCGACAACGTGTCGGTCAAAGTCGACGCGGTCGTCTACTTCCGCGTCGTGGATCCGGCGAAGTCCGTTGTTCAGGTCGCGAAATTTCTCGCCGCGACCAGCTACCTCGCGCAGACCACGTTGCGGGCGATACTGGGGAAGCACGCGTTGGACGAACTGCTGTCGGATCGCGAGAAGCTGAACCTCGCTATCCAGCAGGTGCTCGACCAGCAAACCGATGCCTGGGGCATCAAAGTGGCGACCGTCGAGATCAAGCAGGTCGACCTCAACGAATCGATGGTGCGCGCCATCGCGAGACAAGCCGAGGCCGAGCGGGAGCGCCGGGCGAAGGTCATCCACGCCGAAGGCGAGCTCGAGGCCTCCGAAAAACTGCTGCAAGCGGCGCAGATGCTCGCGCAGCAGCCGCAGGCGATGCAACTGCGCTATCTGCAGACGCTCGGAAACATCGCCGGTGACAAGAGCTCGACCATCGTCTTCCCGGTG
>VBCL01000359.1 GCA_005888865.1 Betaproteobacteria bacterium
TCGACCTGGCGTTGGTTGACATCCACATGCCGGGCGAAGATGGCCTGAGTCTCGCGCGCCACCTGCGCGAGCGCTACGCGAAGATCGCGATCGTCATGCTGACGTCCGCCGCCATGGTGGTCGATCGGATCGTGGGCCTCGAGATGGGAGCCGATGACTACGTCCCCAAGCCCTTCGATCCGCGTGAGCTGTTGGCTCGTGTCAAGAGCGTGCTGCGTCGCACCTCGTCCGCGGGCCGCGCCGAGCTTGGCGCCGCAAAGTTGCGCATCGGACGATGCGTGCTCGACCTCGCTGCACACCGGCTCACGAATGAGAAGGGCGAAGAGGTCGCGATGTCCCCGCTGGAGTTCGACCTGCTCAAGGCGCTTGCGGAACACCCCAATCGGGCGCTGTCTCGCGAACGCATCCTGAATCTCAACCAGAAACGGGATTGGGACCCATTCGACCGCAGCGTGGACCTGCGCATCATGCGCTTGCGCAAGAAGATCGAGCCCGATCCCGACCATCCTAGGTTCATCAGGACCATACGCAACGAGGGCTACATCTTCGTGCCGGACGGAGTGTGAGAATGAAAAGGTATCTGTCCGTTCTTGCCTGCGCGGCGCTCCTGCTCTCGCTCGTCGGCTGCGTGCGCGAGCCGGAAACCGCCCTGCGTATCGGTACCAACGTCTGGATCGGGAGCGAACCGCTTTACCTCGCGCGGGAGCTGAACCGCTTCGATCCTGCGGCCGTACAGCTCGTCGAGTATCCATCGGCGAGCGAAGTGCTTCGTGCCTTTCGCAACCAGGCCATCGACGGCATGGTCATCAGCATGGATGAGCTGTTCGGGCTCGCCGTGGATGGGTTTCAGCCGAAGATCATCCTGGTGGTGGACGTGTCGCACGGGGCGGACGTGGTGGTGGGCCGCCGTGGCATGCGCACAATGCGCGACCTCAAGGGCAAATCGGTCGCCGTGGAAAGCAGTGCCCTCGGCGCCTTCGTCCTGAGCCGGGCTCTGGCCGTCAATGGCATGCAGGCGAGCGATGTCAACGTCGTACACATGGAGTCGAACGAGCAACCGAGTGCATTCGAGAAGGGCCTCGTCGACGCCGCCGTCACGTTCGATCCGTATCGCGCTCAGTTTCTTCGAGCCGGTGCCAGCACGCTGTTCGACAGCACTCAGATTCCGGGTGAGATCGTCGATCTCTTGGCGGTGCGTGCCACCGTTGTCGAGAAACAGCCCAAAGCGATACAGTCGCTGCTTGCTGGCTGGTTCGGTGCGATCGACTACATGAAAAGCGACCCCAAAGACGCGGCGCGGAGAATGGGAATCCGCCAACAGACGACCGGAGAGCAGTTTCTGGAGGCCGAGCAAGGGCTTCATGTTCCGTCGCGCGAAGAAAATCTGAAGATGCTCGGCGGGGCGACGCCGGAATTGTCGGTCACCGGACGCCGACTCCTGGCCTTGATGGTGGACGCCAAGTTGCTACGTCCGGGACTGGACATCGAAGGCGTCCTCGCGCCGGGACCGCTGGCGGAACTGTTGAAATGAACCTGGGCGTCCCGGCCTCGCTCAAGTTCACGGTTCCGCTTATCCTGCTGGGCTTTGCCGCCACGCTCAGCACGGTGAATCTCCTCTATCACGTGCCTCAGGCCGAGCGCGCGGCGGAGGAGGATGGCCGTAAACGCTTGGCCCAGGAGATGTCTCGCCTCCAAAGCACGATGGAGTATCTGGTGCTCAAGGGCGATCTGGATGCCGCGCAACACGAGATCGCGGTGCTGGCGCATAACCACGACGTCACCTTCGCTGCGCTGACCGATGAGCGGAACGTCGTCATCACCGCGACGCGTCGGGCATGGGTGGGGCGGCAGATCGCGGACATGTTGCCGCAGTTCGATCTGACTCAGGCTGCCGGGGCGATTCGGGAGCGTCGTGCCGGGTTGGCTATCGACTCGAACGGCGACCAATTGCTCGGTCACGCGGGCATTCTGCTGGGTGGCGAACGCGAGGAGTTACGCCCCTCTCGAATTGGCAGTGTGTTCCTGATCTACGATCTCAAGCGGTACAAGGCAGAAGCTCGCGCCCAGGTTCTTCAGCAGTCGCTTTACTGGGCTGGATGGGTGACCGCGCTTGCCTTGGCCATGTGGCTGGTGTTCCATTTTCTCCTGACGCGGCGCACCGCGCGACTGGTGCACGCAGCCGAGCAGCTCGCGGCGGGGAATATCGCTGCCCGCAGCGGTCTGAAGGGGACGGATGAGCTCGGTCGGCTGAGCCGCGCCTTCGACGCCATGGCGCTCGAAGTCGCTCACACTCAAACCCGGCTGCGCCAGGACATTGCCGAGCGGGCACGCTCCGCCGAGGCACTGCGGATTTCCGAGGCGAGTTATCGCGCCATTTTTGACGCTGCCGAGGACTCCATCTTCGTACACGATCTCGAATCCGGCGCCATTGTGGATGCCAATTCAAGAGCCTGTGCCACCTTCGGCTACACCCGCGAGGAGTTCCGACAGCTCGACGTCGGCTCGCTCGGTACGGGCGAGGCCCCTTACACTCACCAAGACGCGATGGGAATAATCGCGCGTGCGGCTGCCGGCGAGGAGTTGCGCATCGAATGGCTCGGCAAGAGCAAAGATGGCCGTTTGCGCTGGCACGAAGTATTCGTCAGGCGCGTGACCATCGGTGGACAGGACCGGGTATTGGCGCTCGCTCGCGACATTACCCGGCGCAAGGCCGCCGAAGCGGCGTTGCGTGCGAGCGAAGAGCAGTATCGCTCCATGTTCAACGCATCGACCGACGGACTTGCCCTATGGAACGCGGCAGGCGAGATCGTGGATACCAACCCGGCCCTGTGGCGAATGTACGGTTATGGCGACGGTGAGTCTCCTGCATTGCCGCTGGCCTGCGACACCGGCCCTTGCTACCACACCGAATTCCTGAAAGCAGTCGCCGCCGGGCAATCGCTTCATTCGGAGGTGACCGATCTTCGCAAGGATGGCTCCGCGCTGGAGCTCGAGGTCCATGGGATTCCGATGCAGTATCAGGGAAAGCGCCACGTTTTGACCATCGCTCGCGACATCACCGAAAAGAAGCGCTCCGCGGAAGAACTCACGCGGCAGCGCGAATCGCTGTATCAACGAGAAAAGCTCGCTGCGCTCGGTTCGCTCCTGGCCGGCGTCGCCCACGAGCTCAACAATCCGCTTTCCGTGGTCGTGGCCCGCGCCGTATTGCTCGAAGAACAAGGCGATTCGGCGACCCAGACCGCAGCGCTGAAGATTCGCACCGCCGCCGAGCGTTGTGCGCGCATCGTGCGAACCTTCCTTGCCATGGCGCGGCAACAGCAACCTGAACGTGGTCCGGTGGCGGTCAACGACGTCGTGTCGGCGGCGCTCGACATCACCGCCTACGCCATTCGCACGAGCAGCATCGATGTCGAGCTCGAGCTCGCCAAGGGAATGCCGCTCATACTCGCCGATGCCGACCAGCTCCATCAAGTGCTGCTCAACCTGATTATCAACGCCCAACAGTCGCTGCAGGACCAGCCCGCACCGCGCCAAATACGGGTGACCAGCTGTTTCGACTCCCTTGCCGAGGTGCTCTGCATCCGGGTCGCAGACAACGGGCCGGGCGTTCCGGCACATCTGCGCACGCGGGTGTTCGAGCCTTATTTCACGACCAAGCCCACAGGGATGGGCACCGGTGTCGGGTTGGCAGTGAGTCTCGGCATCGTGGAGGCCCACGGCGGCACGCTCACGGTCGATTGTCCGATCGAAGGGGGAGCGGTGTTCACGATTTTGCTTCCCGTCAGCACTGTGAAAGCGACCGGCGCCGACGCCGAACCGTCGTGGAAGCCGACTGCGAGCGGGCGCACGATACTCATCGTCGATGACGAGGCGGAAATTCGCGACGCACTGGCCGAGATCCTGACCGGCGCGCGGCATCGGGTGGTCACCGCGGGTTCCGGGCGCGAAGCCTTGGAGCGCATGGGGGAGGACCATTACGACGTGATCCTCACCGATATCCGGATGCCCGATCTTGATGGACGCGCGCTCTACCAGGAAATCGAACAGCGCTGGCCCGGGCATGCCGGGCGGGTCGTCTTCGTGACCGGAGATACGCTGACCTCCGCACTGCGCGAATTTGTCTGCGAGAGTGGCCGTCCCGTGATCGAGAAGCCATTCCTGCCAAACGAAGTGCGTCGCATCGTCGACGAGCTGGCGAGATAAGGAACCTAACGCCTTCGA
>VBCL01000360.1 GCA_005888865.1 Betaproteobacteria bacterium
GCCGGTAGACGTCTTCAACGCGATGGCGGAGGCGTGGGGCGCGCGGCCCACACCGATCAATTTCGGGGAGCTCTACCTCGCGCTCAAGCAGGAGCTGGTCGACGGCCAGGAAAACCCGCTCCCGACGATCCAGTCGGCGAAGATCAACGAGGTGCAGAAGTACCTCATCCTGACCGCGCACATCATCACGCCCCGCTTCGTGGTGGTGAACGAGCAGTTCTGGCGCGGGCTCTCGGATGCCGACCGGACAATCATGCAGACGGCGCTGGCCAAGGCGGTCACCACCGCGAACGTCGAGATCATCCGCCAGGAGATAGTGCTGCTCGATACGTTCGCCAGGGGCGGCATGACAATCATCACCCCCGACGTGAGCGCGTTTCGGGACGCGGTGATCAAGGCCGTGCCGCCTAAATTCGAATCGCGCTGGGGGAAGGGCACGTTCGAGCGTCTGCAGTCGCTGTGAAAATCGTCATCCCGGCGAAGGCCGGGATCCAATTTCAGGCACGCACCTTGGGCCCCGGCTCATTTACCAAAATAAGCCGGGGCGACGCATGAACGTAGCGGCGAGGCAGGCTGAGCGCGCGCTCGACGCGCTCACGGTCGTGCTGTTTTTTGTCTGGGTCTCGTTTCTCGGCTGGACGATGGCTGCGCGCAAACGCATCCATATCGGCATCAACGTTGTCGCCGACCGCCTGCCGGCGGCTGCAAGGCGCGCGCTGCACGCGCTGTGGTGCCTTGCAGGCGTGGGCTTCGCGTTGGTGCTCGGCGTCATTGGTGCAGTCATCGCCTGGCGCAACGGCGACGTGCGCATGGTGTCGATCGATTTCGCCTTCTGGCCGGTGTACCTTGCAGTGCCGGTCGCCGCGCTCTTCCTCCTGGCCTATGCGCTGCGCGACCTTGTCCAGATCGTGCGCCGGGGCGACATCAAGACCACCGAGGCGCAGCTTTGACCACCACGATGACCGCGATCCTCGCCGTGTGGACGGTGTGCCTGTTCCTCGGGCCGCCGATCTGGCTCACCATGGCGCTCGCGGGGACGGCGTTCATCTTTCTCCAGCACATCGATCCGATCATCATCGCGCAGCAGGAAGTCTCGGCGGCCAACTCGTTCACGTTCGTCGCCGCGCCGTTGTTCATCCTCATGGGCCAGGTGATGAACAACGCCGGCGTGACCCATCGCATTTTCGATTTCGCGGCAGCGATGGTCGGGTGGCTACGCGGAGGCCTGTGTCACGCCAACGTGGTCGCGTCGATGATTTTCGCCGGCATGTCGGGCTCCGCCGTGGCGGAGGCAGGCGGCTTGGGCACGGTCGAAATCAAGGCCATGCGCGATGCGAAGTACCCGATCGACATGGCCGCGGGGCTCACCGCCGCCGCGGCGACGATCGGACCGATCATCCCGCCCTCGCTGCCGATGGTGGTCTACGGCGCCGCGGCCGAAGTCTCCGTCGGCAAGCTCTTCATGGCGGGCGTGATCCCCGGCGTGCTCATGGGTCTCGCGCTGATGGTCCTGTGCTCGTTCATGGCGCGTCGGCTCGATCTGCCTAAAGGCAAGTTCCCCACCCTCCCGGACCTCGGACGCAAGTTCCTCGCGGCGTTCTGGGCGCTGATGACGCCGGTCTTGCTGCTCGCCGGGATGCTCTCGGGCGTGTTCACGCCCACCGAGGCTGCCGCGGTCGCGACGCTCTATGCGCTGATCCTCGGGCTCTTCGTCTACCGGAGCTTCAGTATCGCGCAGTTGCCGCGGCTCATCCTCGATACCGCCGAGACGACGGGAGTGGTCATGGCGCTGGTGATGGCGGCGAAGCTCCTCGGCTGGGCTCTCGCGATTTCGCGCATCCCCCAGATCGCAGGACAGGCGCTGACGACGTTGAGCGCGAACCCTCTGGTCTATCTCGCGATCGTCAACGTGCTGCTGCTCGTTGTCGGCTGCTTCATGGAGGGGATCGCGGCGATGCTGATCCTCATCCCTATCCTGGTACCGGTGGCGATGAAGCTTGGAATCGATCCGGTGCATTTCGGACTTATCTTCGTGCTCAACCTGATGATCGGTACCGTCACGCCACCGGTGGGCGTCGTGCTGTACGTCGTCTCGAACATCGCCAGGATTTCCTTCGAGCGGATGGCGCGCGCTATCGTGCCGTTCCTGGTGCCTTTGCTGGTCGTGCTTGTCGCAAGCACGTTGTGGCCGCCGCTGACGACGTGGCTGCCTGGACTCACCATCGGCCGATGAATTCATTCCCGTGTCGCTGAGCGAACCACTCCGCGCAAGATTGCGCCAATCCCCCGGACTGGGCGGCGCGCCGCTCGGCAATCTCTTCCGCCCGCTCTCCGACCGGACGGCGATCGCGCTGGTGCGTTACGCGCATGCCGCGGGTGCGCGGTATTTCGATACCGCGCCGCACTATGGTCACGGCCGCTCGGAACGGCGCCTGGGCGACGCACTGCGCGACTTCGCGCGCGACGACTACCTCGTGTCGACCAAGGTCGGGCGATTGCTCGACCCGCGCGCGGACGCGCCGGCCGACCAGCACGGCTACGTCGACACGCTGCCATTCGTGCAACGCTACGACTACACGGCGAAAGGCGTGCGCCGCTCGCTTGCGGACAGCCTGCAGCGCCTTGGTCTCGCGCGTGTCGATCTCGTGTACGTGCACGACATCGATCGCGCCACGCACGACGATGCCCATCCGCGCCGGCTCGCCGACGCGCTCGACAGCGGCTTCCCCGCGCTCGCCACGCTCAAGGCCGAAGGGACGATCGGCGGCTACGGTCTGGGCGTGAACGACGTGGAGATCTGCCGCAGGGTTCTGCGCCATGCCGATGTCGACGTCATCCTGCTCGCCGGGCGTTATACGCTTGCGGACCAGTCGGCTCTGCCCGAGTTGCTGCCCGAGTGCGACCGCCGCGGCGTCGCGCTCGTGCTCGGCGGACCGTTCAACTCGGGGATCCTCGCCACCGGAGCTCGCCCGCGCGACGGATCGGTACCGTACTTCAACTACGCACCGGCGCCGCGTGCGATCGTCGAACGCGTGGCCGCGATCGAGCGCGTGTGTAGAGAGTTCGCTGTGCCTCTTCCGGCCGCCGCGCTGCAATTCCCGCTCGGGCACCCGGCGGTCACCTGCGTGCTTCCGGGCGCGCGCTCCGCTGCCGAGTTCGATGAGAATCTCCGGCGCGCGCGCTATCCGATTCCTGCGAGGTTCTGGCGTGCGCTGCGCGATCGGCACCTGATCGACGCGCGCGCGCCACTGCCAGGGGAACACCACCCACCGGCGCGCCAGGCGCCGCCGCGATGAGCCGCGTCGACGCGCACCATCACGTCTGGACGCTGTCGCGCGGCGACTATGGCTGGCTCGAGCCGACAGCGGCGCTGGCGCCGATCTACCGCGACTTCACACTGGCCGAGCTGCGGCCCTTGCTCGCGGCGGCCGGAATCGATGCGACGCTGCTGGTGCAGGCGGCGCCGACGCTTGCCGAGACGCGGTTTCTCCTCGACATTGCGCGCGAGAGCGGCGGGCTCGTCCGTGGCGTGGTCGGCTGGGCCGATCTTGGCGCGGCCGATGCGGTCGAGACGCTCGGTGCGCTCGCCCGGGACCCG
>VBCL01000374.1 GCA_005888865.1 Betaproteobacteria bacterium
TCAGGCCGGGCGCATCAAGATCCTGGCGATCGCTGCGAAGCAGCGACTCAAGACGCTGCCCGACGTGCCGACAGTCGCGGAGGCGGGCGGCCCCGCAGGGCTCGAGGTCGATTCGTGGCTCGCGCTGATGGCCCCGCGCGCAACGCCGCCCGAGGTTGTCCGCCGGATCAATGCCGAGGTGAATCGCCAGCTCGCCGATCCGGAGGTGATCGAGCAACTTCAGAAGCTCGGCTTCGAAGCTGCGCCAGGCACGCCCGAGCAATTCGCCGAAGTCATCCGCGCCGACGCGAAGAAATACGGCGAGCTCGTGCGCCGGACAGGCGCGACCGCGGACTATGAGCCTAAGCCGGCGCCTCGGCGAGCGTCGCGTAGTACTCCCACGCCCGCTCGATCATCGGCGCCGTGAGCTGATCGCTCACTCGCTCGGCCTCTTCGCGCGTGAAGAATCGGACCCGCGCGGTGTCGCCGCCGACAGCGGTGAGCATCTGCAGCTGCAGCTCGGCACTCTCTTCGAGGAAGCACGCCGCGACGGTAGCGGTGCGCACGTCGGCGCACCCGGTCGTGATCCCATGACCGCGCATCATGACCGCGATGCCGCTGCCGAGCGCGCGTGCCAGTGCATCGCCCAGCTCACGGCTGCGGATCAGTCCGACGCGCTCGTATTCGGTAACGCGGTCGAGGAAAGGGCCGCCCTGGTTGTGGACGATGCGATGCGGCTCGCCAATCTGGGTGAGGCAGATGCACGCCGGGGAATGCGCATGCACGATTCCGCCGAGATCGGGTCGCGCCGCGTAGGCGCGAGCATGGATCCACAGCTCGCTGTTCGGGACGCCTTGGCCGGAGAGCACGGTGCCGTTCGTGTTGAGGATAAGGAGACTGTCCTCTTCGGCGAATCGGGGCGATCGGCGGGCGGGCATCAGGAATGTCTCGGTTCCGGGAATGCGCGCGCTTGCGTGTCCGAACACGGTCGAGAGCCCGCAACGCTCGAGAATGCGGTTGGCGAGCGCAACGTCGCGGCGTAACGCGGCGTCTGCCTCGACGGCTCGGCTCGGCCCAGTCATGTTCTCCTGCGGCTCGCTTCTCGCCGCTAGCGCCAGAACTCGCGCGAGGCGATGCGCGCGCCTTCAGCCATGGCCGCCATCTTCGCCCAGACGACGTCCGGATCGACCGCGGCCTGGCCAACCCACGTGCCGAATCCGCAATCGCTGCCAGCCATGACGTTCTCGCGACCCACGAGGTTGGCGTAGCGGCCAATCCTTTGCGCGATGAGCTCGGGGTGCTCGATGAAATTCGATTTGGACTCGATTACACCCGGAATGAGGAGCTTCCCCTCCGGCAGCTTGACCGTCTTGAACACCGTCCATTCGTGGGCGTGGCGCGGGTTGGCCGCCTCGATCGCGATCGCCGACGGACGCGCCCGGAAGACGATGTCGATCACATCGGCGAGCGCCACGTCGCAGTGATGCGGACCTTCGTAGTTGCCCCAGCACAGGTGCATGCGCAAGCGGTCGGGCGGGATGTTCGCCAGCGCATGATTGAGTGCCTCGACGTGCAGCTGCGCTTTCTTGCGCCACTCGGCGAGGCTCAGGCTGGCGTACTGGATATGACGTCCCATCCCCAGGTCGGGGCAATCGATCTGGAGGACGATCCCCGCGCTGGCGATCGTCTCGTATTCGTGCCGCATCGCCTCGGCGATGGCGAAGATGTACGCCTCTTCGCTCGGATAGTGCTCGTTGCGGAAGAACAACGACACGACGCCGGGTGACGCGGCGGTGAGGAACATCTCCTGCGCGTTCACTTTGGAGAACGCGGCTCTCAGGTGCTCGACATCGGTCCGGGCTGCCTGTGGATCGCGCACCCCGATCGGCGCATTGCACGCCGGCGTCTTGCGCCGCGAGCGGCCGGGATCGCCGAAGACACGCTTGGCGAGGTTCGGAAAGTCGACGAGGTCCTGATAGACGAAAGTGTTGCCCGAGCCTCCGAACCCGGAAAGCCGGTCCTTGATGTAGGTCGCGTAACTTGGTTTGCTCATCTCGCCGTCGTTGACCACGTCGACGCCGGCATCGGTCTGCTTGCGGACCACCTCCTCGACCGCCGAAGCGACGCGCGCGGCCAGCGCTTCCGGGTCGACCGGTACGCCCTCCTCCCGGGCGTACATCATCCGTACCAGATCGTCGGGGCGCGGCAGACTGCCGGTGTGCGTCGTGAGAAACCGCTCGGTGCTGTGCTTCATCTCGCTCTTCCCTCGATCCTCCAGTGGAGAATTTTAACCGGGGCCAGACGGCGGTTTCGCGATATCTTCCACCTCGTTTTATCCCAGGTCAGACGACGGTTCCAATTGCCCGGCAGCGGCGAACACCCGGCTCTGTTCCCAAACGAGTCCTGCGCTGGGGCGGAGCGCATCGTCGAGTGAGCACTGCAGTGGCGAACGCCCGGCTCTGCGTACCGAGTGATCAGGCCGAGGCGCGGTGACTACGGCGCTGGGGGCGCAACCGAGTCGTCGAGCGGGTACCCGGCTCGCGGCGGCGACTCAACCCACGAGTCGCCGCGCACGAGCCA
>VBCL01000375.1:0-3952 GCA_005888865.1 Betaproteobacteria bacterium
AAGCGTTTCGCCGCCGACCTCACCTTGCGCGCCAATGGGCTCGAAAATCGCGACGCCCTCCTGCTTGCCCTTCACCCGCACCTTGTCCACTTCTCGGTAGACAAAGTCCTGCACTGCTCGCACGATGTTCTCGGAGACGAGGACGCCCACGCCGTATTCCTTGGTGAGATCCTCGAGGCGCGAGGCGAGGTTCACGGCGTCGCCCATCACCGTGTAGGAACGGCGGAAATGCGAGCCCATGTCGCCGACGCTCATTGTGCCGCAATTGAGGCCGACGCCAATGCGCAGCATGGGCCAACGCTTCTTCGCGAACAGCGGGTTCAGCTCGCGCAGTGTTTTCTGCATAGCGAGGCCACATTCAAGCGCGCGCCGGGCATGGTCCGCATCGCGCACCGGCGCTCCCCAGAAGGCCATGATCGCGTCGCCGATGTACTTGTCGACGGTGCCGCGCTTGTCCTGGATGCAGATAGTCATGCTCGTGAAGTAGGTGTTGATCAGATCCTTCAGATCCTGGGGCGTGCGGGTCTCGGCGATCGACGTGAAATCGCGAATGTCGGCGAAAAGCACGGTCATGTCGAGGCTCTGGCCGTGCATCGAGTACTCGTCGGGATGCTCTGCCATCTCGGCGACGATTTCCTTCGGGACGTAGGTGCCGAACAGGTTCGTCACGAGTTGCCGGTGACGGGTTTCGGCGAAGAAGCCCCACACGACGTCGAGAAAGTAGAGGCCGGCCAGCATAACCAGCGGGCCGGCCAGCGGGAGCACCAGATTGCGAGCCTGCCACGCCCACGCATTCACGCCCAACAGGAGTGCAAGCACGACTGCCGTGGCGAGCGTCGCCGCGAGGGCGGACAGCCTCGGCAGGAGCACCGCGAGCGGAACGCCGACGAGCAGGATGGTGAGCACCGCAATGGCGAGCGTCTCCGCCGGTCGAGATTTCATGGCGTTGTCAAGCGCGCCGGAAATGAGGCTCGCGTGGATCTCCGCACCCGGAAGGTCTTCCCTCGCCGGTGTGGCGCGGACGTCGACGAGTCCCCGGGCCGAGGTGCCGACGATGACGATCCGGTCCTTCAGCTCGTCGGCGCCGAACGTGCCACGGATCACGTCGGTCGCCGAGACGTAGCGATAGCTGCCCTCGCTGCGGTACGGAACGAGCGCCGCCATCCTCTCGTCGAGCGGAATGCGCACAGCGTCGCCGACTTGCACGAAGCGCATCCACCCCAGCTTGCGTCCGCCTGAGTCAACGATGGTCGTCTCGAGCTTGATCGGCACGTTGCCGAGGTAGACGCGAAGGACGGCCAGCGACATCGCCTCGAAGAAGCCGTCCCCGACCTGCATGAACATCGGCACGCTGCGCGTGACACCGTCCGGGTCGAGCGCCTGATACAGATGTCCCGCGGCGGTCGCGACCGCCTGCAGCGGCGCGATGTTGCCGCTGTAACCGGGGGCGCTGAAATAGCGGTACTCCGCGTTGGCAAGAGCGCTCGCCGCGAACGCCGGGCGCGGCAAGACACCCGATCGTTCTCCCTGCGCGCTCACCAGGAACCCGAGGACCACAGGATCCTTCTGGATCTCTTCGGCGAAGCGCCGGTCGTAGTCGAGCGAGGGGCGCACCCGCTGCAAAAAAGCTTGAAACGGCGCGTTGTCGCGCAATTCGCCGGCGGCGGCCGCTTCGAGGACCGGCAGGCTGGAGTTCGCGCCCGGCTCGGAAAATGCAACGTCGAAGCCAACGACGCGCACCCGATAGCGCACGAAGAGCTGATGCAGCATCAGCGCGAGCTTGTCGCGATCCCAGGGCCAGTGCCCCTCGGCGCTGAGGCTCCTTTCGTCGATGTCGACGATCACGATGCGTGGGTCGCGCGTTCGGGGCAGGAACAGGCGGACTCTCGCGTCGTAGGCCCAGAGTTCGAGTTGGGTCAGCGCACGGACCTCAATCCAGCCCGCGGCGTCGACCAGCACGCAGGCGACCAGCGCCAGTCCGATTCCGACCCGAACGAGGGCGCTCAGCGAGAACTTCGGGATCCAGCGGGCGATCGTCACCACGGCGCTATGCGGTCAGAGGGCGAAGCATAAGAGATGCCGCGCCGCTTGGGGAATATTCGTCGAAACTCGGGCCCGGTAGGTGCGCCTAATGGCGGAAACGACGGCAGGACAGCTTCGAAGAGGCACCCGAGCACGGTGTGGAAAATTCACACTTCTTTGACCGACACCCGGCAACCGGCCAAAATGAGACTAACCCTCACGCGAGTGCACCGATGACTTGGAATAAGAATATTGAGGATCCGCGGCGCCGCCTTCTGGTCAAGGCGCTCGCCGCCGGGTTTTTCTCGAGCGCGGTCGGGATCCGCGAGACGACCGCGCAGGCACTGGGCGGCAGGCCGGCACCGTTACCGCCGGGGAAGTCGATCTACCGGATCGAAGGGCAGGTGCTGGTTAACGGCCAGCCGGCGACGCTCGACACGCAGGTCGTTGCAAACTCGACCGTCCAGACCGGCAAGAACAGCGAAGTTGTCTACGCCGTGGGCGAGACCGCCCATCTCCAGCGCAGCGAGAGCGAGGTAACGCTGGAAATGAAGGAAGCCGATTCGATGGTCGTATCGGGCCTTCGAGTGTTGACCGGTAAGATCCTCTCGGTTTTCCCGAGCGGCAGGGCTGTGCGCATGACGACGAGAAACGCGTCCATCGGCATCCGCGGAACGGGTGTCTACATGGAGTCGGATCCGGAGCAGACCTACTTCTGCACTTGTTATGGAACCGCCGACATCGCCTCGGCGAGCGACCCGACGAGCCGCGAGACGGTGGTATCGCGCCAGCACGATCGGCCGCTCTACATTCTGACTGGGCAGGAACCCGGACAGAACATCCGCGCTGCGCCGTTCATCAATCACACCGACCAGGAGCTGATGCTAATCGAGGCGCTGGTGGGCCGCACGGCGCCCTTCGTGTTTCCGAACAACAACTATATGCAACCGCGGCGCACGTATTGATCTCGGCCAGGGGCGCTATTGCGGCGCGCCGTTGAGAATCCAGTTGAGGAAGAGATCGTATTTCGCGCGTTCCGGTTGCCCGGGCGCCACGCTCGTGTCAAAGCCGGTACCGAGGCCGCCGAAGTGATGGTTGCCTGAGGGTTTCTGCAGAAGCGCGCTGGCGGCGATCTCCTCGAAATTGACGCGGCTCCTCACCTCGGCGTAGAACCACACGTCGTCGGTTGGCGTGATTCCGCCATCGCCGTCGCGGTCATAGTTGGTGAAAGCAATCGGCGGGCGCAGCGGACTGGCGGGCGCGTGGCACCCCTGGCATTTGGTCCCGTCCTGCAAGGCCGCCTTGATGTCGGAGAAACGTCGTGCTCTGGACCACGAGCGACAGCAATTTCGCCGCGCTGTGGGCGGAGGCGTTGCTCGCGACGAGGCTGAGCACGTACGTCCCGTCAGTCGCTGCATTGAACGTGGGTTGCGCTGTGTTGGCGTCCGTCAGCAGAGCGCCGCCGGCGGGAGGCACGGCGCCGTTCGGGCCTGAGACGAACGACCAGGCATAGGTATCGGCATACAGACTGTTGCTGGCCGATAGTCGTGTCGCGCCCTGGCGGACGACGCGATCCGGCCCGGGATTGGCGATCGGGCGCCCGGGCCGCAGCACGTTGCCGCTCGCGTCGCGCGCCGCCAACCCCTGGCCGACGAGAAAATCCGCCAGTGCCGCTTCACCTGAAGAAGCGTGGAAGGTGTCGTAGACGAGCTTCCCCAGCGGCATGTTGCCGCGATTGACGACCGTGGCGAAGATTCGCTGCGCATAGGACTGGAATTTCTCGTAGGTCGTGAAATCGATGTCCGACTGCCGCCCCGTCCCGCGCATCAGGTGGCAGACACGGCACGCCGGCGCGAGTACCGTCGCATACAGCGAGGTCTGTCCAGCCGCCGCCCACGAAGAGGGAACAGACGGGTCCACGTAGGCCGGG
>VBCL01000375.1:4153-6546 GCA_005888865.1 Betaproteobacteria bacterium
GAACGGGGGCAATTGTCCCAGGACGTCGCCGCGATTGCCCGAGACCGCGTTCAGGAGCAGGTTGAAGCGCGGCTTGCCCGAGGCGTCGGGTGGCGTCAGCGCATCGGCCCTGCCGCCGTGGCAAACGATGCACGGTCCCGGCATCGCCTTGTCACCGCGGCCGTCGATGTCCACCATGTTCTCCCGCACGCCGGTCGCGACGTTGAAGTTGTAGAACTTCGCGAAGCTGACTCCGCCCGCCGGGCCGGGGCTGAACTCGATGCCGGCAACGTACACCAACGCGTTCAGGTCGCGCACGATCGCGGCCTCGAGGTTGACCGAGGAAAAGACGTATGCTCCGCCCGTCTTGACGAGGTAGTTCTCGACGTAGAAAGCAAGTGTGCCGTCGGTGTTCTGCCGTGCTGTCATCCGTCGTCCGAAGCCCAGATCGCGCGAATCGCCGAAGACGACGGTGACCTGCGTTCCGGTCCCCGTATCGAAGCCGTTGGCGGCCCTCCACTTGGCAAGCGTGTCCTTCGTGTTGTTCGGGTCGATCGCGGCGTAGTAGGCCTGCGCGTAGGCAGGCGTGTTGGTTTGCAGGGCACCGTCCGGCTGCACCTGCGGGTTGGGAAACAGCAGGAATGCGTTCGGCTCGCCGGGCACAATGGTGATCTCGCTTCCCGGATGAATATCGCCGGGGCTCCCTCCGCCGCCGCATGCGGCAAGCACCAGCGCCGCAGCCGCCGCGGAGACCCAGCCGATGGTGCGCGAGAATGCCATGATCGAATCGGCTAGAAGAGCTTCAGCAAAACGACGGAGTACTGGTTGTCGACGTAGCGCAGCGAGCCCTGCACGTCGAAGTCCAGGTGAGCGGTCGGTCTCGACTGCACGCGTCGCCACGAGATGTCGATCGATGCCCGCTGACCCAGCGGCAGGTTGTATCCGACGATGCTAAGCCAGGTGCGAGCGCCGGAGCGGTAGGCGAACAGTTGCTTGTCGGGGAACGCGTCGTCGAGCACGAAGACCTTCGCCAGGCTCACGTTCACCAGCGTGGCGTGACCGTCCGACACCGTGTCGCCGCGTCGGTACTCGCCGGTGAGATACACCGTCCCGCTGCGGCCCAGCGAATAGTCGAGGTTCAGGCGCGCGGAATAGTCGACCAGGTCCCACACTTCGCTCTGGGCGTGGCGCTCGTTGCGCACCAGTTCTCCGGAGAGACCGATCCGATCGGTCAGGGCGCCGCGCGCGCTGACCCCGACCGAAAAATGGCTGCCGTCGCGCAGGTGCGACGCGTAGTTGTCGACCCAGCCACGCGCGAAGGCGGCGAACGTTATCGCGTCGAAAGCGCCGGACTGCCGGTACTGAAGCTCCGCCTCGAGTCCGCCCGACAGGTTCGAGAGGCCGTTGTAGCTGCTGAATTTCTCGCCGCTGAGCAGACCGGTCACGACCACCCGGGTGTTGTCGTTGATGCGCAAGGTACCGCCGGCGCTTACGTTGAGTCCGAGCAGCTGGTCCGCCAGGATCTCGTCGCCGCTGCGGCCCCGGGTGACGTTATCGTCGTACGTGTAGCCAAGGTCGGCCTGCACGCGATCCACGATCGACCACCGGGAGCCGGCCCGGGCGGCCGGCCCCATGCCGGTACGTTCGGGTCCCGGCACGACCATGGTTCCGGTTGCGGTGTCTTGCGCCGGCGATGCCGTTGGTGTCGCCAGACTGAGTAGCGCTGCCACGATGACTCCAACCAGGCGCCAGCGGCCAAGCTGTCGTTGTCGCAAGAGAGGACACTGCCGGTCGCTCGGATTACGCCGAGTGGCTCCCGACGCGAGCGCTGCCGAGAATGCGGTCGGGACGTCCGAGGAATGATCGACGTTCAAGTCCTGCATCCCCATCAGGACAGAGGTCTGCCCTGATCCCGGATGTTTGGGAATGGCCACAACTCCATCGCGCAACGCTGGAAGGCAGAAGGCTTGCTTTTACATCAATCGCGAGCGGCCAACAAGCGCCCGTGGGAGCGGGTCCGCGGGCGCACATCGATTTCGCTCACTGCGTTCGCGCGCCCAAAGCACCCTCCCGCGCTGACTTTGGTCGCGGTAAAGAGACAGCCGTGGTACGAGCCCTAAGAGATTGCCCATTGCCGCGCTGACCGAGAAGTTTTCCAGAAACGTAACGGGTCACGTAAATTCATGCGCGGCCCAAGACTTTGGCCACTACATCCTAACCGTCGAGGAGACTGAACCAGTACGTTTCGGGTGTTAGGACGATTGGGGCAAATAGCAAGCAAACGCTAGTTTCCGTCGAATGTTGTCAGCTGGCTGGCCTTCCAGTCATGACTGGCGACGAAAGGGCAAGTGAAGGTGCTTGGCGAATATCTTGTCTCGATCATGGATAAGATACCGACGCCCCGCCTTCCTCCC
>VBCL01000375.1:6870-7122 GCA_005888865.1 Betaproteobacteria bacterium
CGCCACGGTCTTCATGCCTAAGTCCGTCGCCAGGCGAATGATCGCGCGGACGATGCCGGCGTTCCCTCCGTGTGCAGTGATCCGGCTTACAAACGAGCGATCGATCTTGAGATAGTCGAATTGGAAGCGCTGCAAATAGCTCAGCGATGAGTAGCCGGTCCCAAAGTCATCCAGCAGTAAAGGAATGCATAGCTCTCGGAGCCGCGTAACGAGATCGCTTGCGCTTCGAACGTTGCTGATCAGGCTACCTTC
>VBCL01000380.1 GCA_005888865.1 Betaproteobacteria bacterium
CGGCAGCCGGGCGATGCGCCGCTGCTGGTCGACGGCGCCGACATCATGCCGGCGATCCGCGCGACACAGGCGCGAATGCGCGCGCTCGCGGCGCAACTGCGCGGGGGCTTGAGACTGGGCGCGACCGGACGGCCGATCCGCAGCGTCGTCCATCTCGGGATCGGCGGCTCGGACCTCGGACCCGCGATGGTGTGCGAGGCGCTCGCCGGCGCGCGGGCCTCGCCCCGCGACGGCATCGACGTCGCCTTCGTATCCAATGTCGATCCGGAGCATCTCACCCGCGCTCTCGCCGGCCTCGAACCGGCGACCACGCTGTTCGTCGTCACCTCAAAGACGTTCACCACGGTCGAGACGCTCAGGAATGCGCAGTCCGCCCGGGAATGGCTCACGGGGAGCCTGGGCGGCGGAGGCGCGTTGGCGCAACACTTCATCGCGGTCACCGCCAACGTCGACGCGGCGCGCGCGTTCGGCATCGCGGGCGCCGACGTATTGCCGATGTGGGACTGGGTCGGGGGCAGGTATTCGCTGTGGTCGGCGGTAGGGCTCGCCATCGTGATGCGCTGCGGCTGGGATGCCTTCGCCGCGCTCCTCGCCGGCGCGGCGAGCATGGACGCGCATTTCCGGGACACGCGGTTCGAACGCAATCTGCCGGTGCTCCTGGCGCTCGTCGATTACTGGAATGCGCAGGTGCTGGGTCACTCACAGCGCGTCGTCGCGCCGTACGCGCACGCGCTGGGACGATTCCCCGCGTACCTGCAGCAGCTTGCGCTGGAAAGCAACGGCAAATCGGTGCAACGCGATGGCGATCCGCTCGGCCACGCCAGCGCGCCCGCGGTCTGGGGCGGAACGGGCACCGACAGCCAGCACGCGTTCTTCCAGTGGCTGCATCAAGGCACGCACACCGTGCCGGTCGAATTCATCGTGCCGGTGCGGACGGCGCATCCGCTCGGCGATCAGCAGAGCTTGCTCGTCGCCAACGCGCTGGCGCAGGCGGAGGCGTTGATGGTGGGTAAGTCGCTCGCGGTGGTCCGCGCCGAGCTCGCCGCGAAGGGCTTGCCGCCCGAGGCCATCGACGCGCAGGCGGCGCACCGCGTCTGTCCAGGTGACCGGCCGTCGACGACGTTGCTCCTGCCGGAGCTCGACGCTCGCCGTCTCGGGCAGCTCCTCTCGCTCTACGAGCACCGCACCTTCGTCGAGGGCGTGCTCTGCGGTATCAACTCGTTCGACCAATGGGGTGTCGAGCTCGGCAAGGCGCTCGCCGCGCCGCTGGTGAGCGCGCTCGCCGACGGGACCCCTCCGGACGGGGCGGACGCGTCAACCCTGAACCTCATGGCGCACGCGCGATCGATGATGCGAGCGCGCGGTACAGGCTGATCAGGACGGCAGAGCGTCGATGACTCGCGTGAGCTCGCCGACTTCCACCGGTTTGACGAGATGGAAGTCGAAGCCGGCTTCACGAACCCGGCGGCGATCCTCGTCCTGGCCGTAGCCGGTGAAGGCCACCAGCGTGACTTGCGCCAGCGCCGGCGCGCTACGCAGCTCCCGCGCGATTTCGTAGCCGTTCATCCCGGGAAGCCCGATGTCGAGCAGCACCGCGTCGGGGCGGTAATCGGTCGCCATCGGGACCACGGCCCGGCCGTCGTAGACCGTCCTCACCTCGTGGCCGAACGTCTCGAGCAGGAGCGACAGCGTGTTGGCGAAGTCGCGGTTGTCGTCGACGACGAGGAGCCGGCGTCGGATCCGCGGGTGAGACTCCGGTTCCGCCGGCAGCATTCGCGGCGTTGCGACGCGGCCGAGCGCGAGCGGCAGGCGCACCACGAACTCGCTGCCGTCGCCCGCGCCTTCGCTGAACGCGGCCACCGACCCACCGTGCATCTCCACCAGACGCCGCACCAGCGTGAGCCCGATGCCAAGCCCGCCCTCGGTGCGGTCGAGCGAGCGATCGCCCTGGACGAAAAGATCGAACACCTTGGGCAGCAGCGCAGCGCTGATGCCGATGCCGTTATCGCGGACGCGCAGGACGGCGACGTCGTTCTCCCGCCGCGTCTCGAGCCAAACCCGCCCACCCTCCGGCGTGTACTTGACGGCGTTGTTGATCAGGTTGAGCAGCACCTGCGACAGACGCGTCGCGTCGGCGTCGATCTGCAGCGGCTCGTCCGAAAGGCCCAGCTCGACCGTGTGCCTGCGCGCCTCGAGCAACGGCCGGCACGATTCGAGCGCGTGCGAAACGGCCGCGTTCAGATCGAGAATTTCCTTCTTGAGCGCGATCTTGCCGCCGGTGATCCGGCTGACGTCGAGGAGATCGTCGACGATCCGGCCGAGATGCCCGACCTGACGTTCGATCACCGCGCGCAGCTCCGTCTGATCGGAC
>VBCL01000378.1 GCA_005888865.1 Betaproteobacteria bacterium
GTGATCCGTCGCTGCGCAGTCTCTGAGCTACACCGCGGCCACCACCACGAAGTGCGCGCGCTGCGCGCCCTATTTCTCGCGGTGCGCGCCGAAGACTTAACTGACGATCGCGTCGGCAGCAGCCCCGACTCGAGCGCAGTTACTGCGCCGGATTCGTCGACTTCCTCACGTCAAAGCTCGCAAGCACCGGGTCGCGAATCATCGGCTGAAATCGGTATCCGGGCTGTAGGAGTCCGCGCTCCTTCTGCAGGAACGCGAGCACGGTCGCTGCCGAATGCACCCAGTTGCGGGCGCCGGATTCGGCGAAGCCGACGCCTCCGGTCGAGCCACGCTCGCCCAGGGGATGATCTTTCGAGTCCTTTCCCATCCAGAACCCCAGCATGACGCCTCTCTCCGGGTGCTCGGGAGAGCCCGGAACGAATAAGAGGAGCCATACGTCCGAAGTCTTGCCGTCGGCATTCGTTGCCGTACCCGTCTTGGCCGCGATCTCGCCGGCTTTCTCGAAAGGAAACGCGACCGTCCTCTTTTTCTTCTCTGCCGGTTTCAGCTTCCAGATCGCATCGCCTAACGGGTCCATTCCGGGGATGACCCCGTTGCGGAGCGCTGATGCCGTGCCCGTACCGAGATCGACTGGGGCCTTCAGGATCTCGGTCATCGCCGCCGATACCGCGGGATGCATAAGCCGCCCCTGCGGAGGATGATTGTCGCCCTTGACGTCGCAATCCTTCGGCCGACCCTGCTCATCGTCGTACAGAAGCGACTTCCCATTGCGGCAGACATCGTTGGCGAATCGAGGCGTCACCCGGAATCCGCCGTTCACGAACGCAGCCGCCGACGCCATCGCCAGCGGATTGACTTCGGAGGCACCGATCGCCGTCGTCGGGTACGGCTGAAGAAGGTGCTTCGCGTCTCTCGGCATGCCCAGACGATACGTGAGCTCGATCACATGCTTGATTCCGGCGCGCGCTCCGGCGCGCATCGCGGCCGTGTTGCGCGACTCGCCCACCGCGACTCGACAGCTGATGTCTCCTCGGTACTGCGGCTCCGACTTGGAGTGGAAGTTCTCGATCTTCTTGACGCCACGACGGCGGCCGAGAGACACGGAGATTGGCGCATCGAGCACGGTGCAGCGTTCGAGCACGTCGGCCACGATCTCCTTGATCGTCTCCGGCGGAGGCTTCACGGCGAGCACCTCCTTCGTGAGACGCTCGACCAGCGCGCCATAGGTGAAGATCTTGAAGGTGGATCCCGGCTGCCGCCAGCCGCTCGCGATCACGTCGTACTTCAGTTGCTTGAAGTCGGCATTCCCTACCTCGGCGAGAACGTCCCCCGTGAAGTCGACCGCGAACGCGCCAGCACGCAGCTGGTTGTTGTCGGCATCGGTCGGATGACGCGCCTGGTAGGTGTGGAGCGTCAGCTCGACCGCCTCGGCCAGCACGTCCTGCAGACCGTCATCACGCGTGATCGGGATGGTGAGTCCACCTCTGTTCAGCGGGAAACGATCCTTGTAGAGGATGCGCACCCGCTCGAGAAAGTGGTCGTGGACGCCACAGCCCGCCCCCGGCGGAACGATTTCCTTGCGCAGCGACCGCGTCACGAGATCCGCAGCGCGTGCATATTCCACATCGCTGATCACACCCTGATCAGCCATCAACTCGAGTACCCGCGTGGTGCCTCGCAAGGCCTCGGCCCAATTCGCGTCCTGAATTTCTTCGCGCGACGTGAGCAGCGGATCGAGCGCAAACACCCGATCGGGAAGCGCGGGCTTATTGATCAGCGCCACGACGAAGGCCGCCTGATGGAGCGCGAGATCCTTCGCGGGTTTGCCGAAATAGGCGCGGCTGGCTGCCTCGATGCCGTATTGGCCACGGCCGAAGTAGGGCATGTTCACGTACTCGAGCAGCAACTCCTGCCGCGTGAACTCACGCTCGATCCGCAGCGCCATGACGATGTCGCCGATCTTTTCGATCTCGGTCGAGGAACGACCGGTGCCGCCGCGAAGATGCTTGGCGATCTGCATGGTCAGCGTCGATGCGCCGGAACGGCTCTCCAGGAGAAGCCGCTTCGCAAGCGCCCGCAGGATCGCCGCCTTATCGACGCCTTCGTGCTTGAAGAAATTCTTGTCTTCCGAGGCGAGAATCGCGCTCACGAAGAGCGGTGGGATGTCGGCCGCGTCGTTGACGAGGATGCGATGCTCGGGCGAGGAAATGCACGCGACCGTCTTCAGGTCCTCGGTGACGAGCTCCGATTCCCGGGCGAAGTAAGCCGGATCATGCAGGCGTGAGATCGCGTTCTTGTCGATGTCCAGGCGCGCGTCGATCTCTCGCCAGTAGCGCGAATCGATCGCCTCGATGATCGATTCGAGCTCGACGTAGCCCAGGATAGCCAGCGCCACCAGCACGCCGATGGCGACGAAAAAGCGCCGGACGAGCCTGCCCAACCAGCGCACGAGCGCCCAGGGCAGCGTCAAGACGACGTGCTTGAGCTTATTACGGTCCACCTTCTCCATCTCCCTGTTCCGCCCGGCAAAGGCCGAGTTCGGGACCCGACCTTGGAAGCGCTATGGCAGAAGGACGGATTCTACCAGTGCAGTGCGCCGTGCCGTCGAAGGAGACCAAATCACAGGCATTGCTTCACGTTGCAACGCGATGGAGCCGGAGGATTTTGAAGGAGACGAGATCACGCGCATCGCTTCACGGTAGCCGCCGCGGCCTGACCGGCCGCGCCCCTCTTCTAGGAGCCTCCGCCGGAAAATGGATTCTGAATCTCGAGGCGTCCTTCGA
>VBCL01000092.1:0-442 GCA_005888865.1 Betaproteobacteria bacterium
CGGGCTCCTCAGAATTGATCGGTCGTTGCGGCATCGAGGTGTGGCGCTGCTACGGCAGATCGAACACGAGAATCTCGGCATCGTCGTTCCGAGCCGTCACGGTGAGCGCCGCTTCATCGTCTACCGCAGCACTGTCGCCGGCGTCGATGCGCTGTCCATTGGCTTCGACGGCGCCGCGCACGACTTGGAGCCACGCTCTGCGTCCGGCTGGCAGTGCATGCGTGACCTGCTCGCCGGTGTTCAGCACCGCCGCGAAAAACTGCACGTCCTGGTGGATCACGATGGAGCCGTCGCGACCGTCGGATGATCCGACCAGACGCAGGCGTCCGCGCTTTTCATTGTCCGGAAATCGCTTCTGGTCGTAACGCGGAGCGATTCCCTCGCGATCGGGCACGATCCAGATCTGGAGAAAGTGCACCCGCTCGGTCTTCGAGTGGTTGAA
>VBCL01000092.1:458-15070 GCA_005888865.1 Betaproteobacteria bacterium
AACTCGCTGTGGCGAATACCGGTGCCAGCCGACATCACTTGCACATCGCCCGGTCGGATGACCGATCCGGTGCCGATGCTGTCCTTGTGCTGCAGCGCTCCTTCGAGAACATAGGAGATGATCTCCATGTCCTGATGCCCGTGCGTACCGAACCCCTGCCCGGGGCTGACCCGGTCCTCGTTGATCACCCGCAGCGGGCCGAATCCCATGTGCTGGGGATCGTAGTAGTCGCTGAACGAGAACGTATGCCGACTGTAGAGCCAGCCCAGATCGGCAGTGCCGCGCTCATCAGATTTTCGAACGATCAGCATGACGAGCCTTTCATCTTTCCAGCTCTCGATCGATGTTGGCCACGCCGAAAATCATCTGGGGCTGGTGTCAACGCCAATTGCGCAATTGGGCATGATGTCTCCCTCGAGGATCGCGGACATGAGGAAAAGACCTACCCGGCTTGTCTGAGATTAGCCGCTTGTTAGCTCGCCCTTGATGAAGGCGAGCAGATCGGCGTTGATCACTTCGCCTTGCGTGGTGGGCATTCCGTGGGGGAATCCCTTGTAGGTTTTGAGGATCGCTCCTTTCACCAGCTTCGCGCTGAGCGGGCCCGAGTCTGCATATGGCACGATCTGGTCGTCATCACCATGCATGACGAGGGTCGGGACGGTGATCTTCTTCAAGTCCGGCGTGAAATCGGTCTGCGAGAACGCGACGATCCCGTCATAGTGCGCTTTGGCGCCACCCATCATTCCCTGCCGCCACCAGTTCTGGATGACGCCCTCGGACACCTTGGCGCCGGGGCGATTGAAGCCGTAGAACGGGCCCGCGGGCAGATCCCGGTAAAACTGTGCGCGGTTAGTGGCGACCTGCGCCTGCAACCCGTCGAAAACGTCCTTCGGGAGGCCCCCGGGATTCGAAGGTGTTTTCACCATGATAGGTGGTACCGCGCTAATGAGCACGGCCTTGGCCACGCGACTTTCGCCGTGGCGTCCGATATAGCGCGCGACTTCTCCGCCGCCCGTTGAGTGGCCGACGTGGATCGCGTTCCTGAGATCGAGGTGCGCGGTCAACGCGGCGAGATCATCCGCGTAATGATCCATGTCGTGGCCATCGGCCGTCTGGCTCGAACGTCCATGCCCGCGCCGATCATGCGCGATGACGCGATAGCCATGGTTCAGGAAAAACATCATCTGCGCGTCCCAGTCATCCGCAGTGAGCGGCCAGCCGTGCGAAAACACAATCGGCTGTCCTTTACCCCAGTCCTTGTAGAAAATCTCTGTGCCGTCCTTCGTCGTGATCGTGCTCATGGTTTGTCTTCCTTTAGTGGAATGGGCAATGGCTGCAGCGTTGGTCTTTTCGGTCGCTGCGAGCGCTGCGATGGGCACGTTGCCAGCGGCAGCGAGACTGGTTTAGCGGCCGGCAGTCTCGCCTGGGCGGCTCGCCTCGAAGAGAAACCAGGTGCGTCGCTCGGCCTCGTCGATCCAGACCTCGAGAAGACTTGTCGTCGCCACGTCGCCGTGCTCGTCGCAGACGTTGTGCGTCTCGCGCATCCGCTCGGTGAGTCGCGCGTTGTCCTCGCGCAGCTCCGCGAGCATGTCGAGCGGGGTGACAAACTCGGCGTCGTTGTCCGACACGCGTTGCAGCCGCGACCTCCCCCCGATCTTGCGAACGCGCTCGGCAATCACGTCCGTCGTGGCAAAAAGCTGATCGGCCTGCTCGTCCAGGAGCAGGTGATAGTCGCGGAAATGGGGGCCCGAGACGTGCCAGTGAAAGTTCTTGGTTTTCAGGTACAGGGCGAAAAAATCCGCCAGCAGCGCGTTGAGCGCCCCCGAGATGTCGCGCGTTGCCTCGGGGCGCAAGCCCGTAGGCGTATCGAGCGCGGGTTTACGACGCGTGGGTGAGACGGTAGCCATGGATGAGGGTCCTTCTGCAAGTCAGCGAATTTACGCCTGTCGGCCGATCACGCCGGCCGCAGCGTCGGCGTGCCGGTTTCGGGATGAAAGGATCGGACCACCGTGATACCGACAACGACGAAGACGATCAGCACCACCGACTGGCTGATGATGAATCCCGGGTCGGATTGCGTCGGCGCGAGCGCATTCAGGAACGCGATCTTCTGAAAGCCTTGGGCGACAAGGACGAAGACATTCAGATAAAGAGCCATGACCGCGCCCACGACGTAAATCCAGCGCCAAGAACGCACGAGCCGGTAGCCATACAGCGCCGCGATCGCAAGGACCAGAACCAGCAGCGAGATACCGCCAACGATATGGGAAGGCAGGACCCGATCGGCGGGGAAGAAGTATCCGGTCACGCTCGTCAGCACCGTGGTGGCGAGAAAGATCGCCGTCCAGCCGCCGACCATCTTCGAGCCGAGCATTGCCGCGACCACGACGATCCCGGCCACGATCGCGACCAAGCTGATGACAACGTGCAACAGCGTAAACGCCGATATCGACATTCCGAAAATCATAGTGAATCTCCTCAAGTCGTCACAATCGCCCGTCGGTCTATGCGCCGTGGCTCCCTAAGCTTTCGAAATGATTTGGGGAACCCTCGCCGATTGCGGCGCCTTGTGAACCATCGTATAGGCGTATTCGACCCCGCTGCCGTACGCACCCGCGTGCTGCTTGAGCAGACTCATGAGCGCGTTGTAATGCTCCTTCTTGACCCAGTCCCGCTGCCATTCGAGCAGAGCGGCGATGGTGGTTAGTCGGATCGCTCCAGCCTGCACCATGCGAGACAGCGCTGCGTCCTGCGCGGCTTGGGAGGTCGCGCCGCAACAGTCCTCGACGACATAGATCGTGTAACCCGCCTCCAGCATCGAAAGCGTCGGCCAGGTGACGCACACCTCGGTCCACAGACCCGTGAGAATGATGTTCTTGCGGCCGGTCGCCTCGATGGCGTTGCGAAACCCGGCGTCGTCCCAGGCGTTCATGCTGCTGCGCTCCACCACGGGCTGCTCCGGAAAGACGTCGAGCAGCTGCGGCCAGACGCCGAGGTGTGCGTCACCTGGCCGACGCTTTCGATGCTGCTGACGCCGAAGATCATTTGCGGCTGATGATCGATGAACACGACCGCGCTGTCCTGAGGCGTGTAGAGCTTGCGGTAATCGGGCATGCCGGTTCCCTCTCGGTGATTCGGACCTGAGTCCACGGGACCGAAGAGGCGAGGGCGTCGATCGGTGGACCTGCTCACCGGAGCGCGCGTCCGCCGCACGTCGGGCGAGTGTCGGGCTATTCGCCGTTTATGTCAGTCGACAAAGACGGATTGCGGATGCAACGGTAGCGCGGAGGGAAGCCGAACCAAGGTGGCGGCCGCGTTCAAGGCCCGGAATGCGCAAATGGCACTCGCGGATCAACGTCGCGTCGAGCGCGCTCGCGAAGGCGGCGCTATGGCGCGTCGCCTTTGTCTGGGCGCTGCACTTGGGTATGGGGAAAGCGCGCGACCAGAGGCTTGCCCGGCCTCAAAATGCGGTCGAGGGCCTCGGCGAGCTGGCGGCCCGACAACGGCTTCTTGACGACCTCGGTCGCGCCGGCGTCCCGGGCCTTCTGAATCACCGCCGCGCTGAGATAACCGCTCACCAGAAGGATCGGGATGGCCGGCCGGATGGCGCGGATCTTCTGAATCAGCTCCGATCCGGATGCACCTGGCATGCTTTCGTCAGTGATCACCGCATCGAACTGCATCGGATCGGCGAGAAAGGCGTCGAGCGCCGCGGCACTGGCCGTGAATCCGACGGCTCTGTAGCCGAGCTCCGTCAGCGTCTCCGTGACGAGCCTGACGAGCGACGCTTCGTCGTCCACCACCATGACGCACTGGTGCTCGCCGCGCAGCGTCTCGGGCGACACACGCTTGGACCGACGGACCGGATTCGTGACCTCGCCCGCATGGGGCAGATACACCGTGAAAACGCTCCCCTTGCCGACGACCGTCGCAACATCGATCACCCCACCGAGTCCGGTGACGATGCCGTGGACGAGTGAGAGGCCGAGTCCGGTCCCGACACCGACTTCCTTGGTCGTGAAGAAGGGATCGAAGATTCTTTCCAGGATCTCCGGAGGTATACCCGAGCCTGTATCGGCGACTTCCAGCACCACGTAATCGCGCGCGACAATGGTGCCCGTGACGGCAACGCGTGGCGCGGAGACGGTGACGCGGTCGAGGGAAACCCGCATGCTGCCACCGGAGGGCATGGCTTGTGCTGCGTTGGTGATCAGATTCATCAGCACCTGGTGGATCTGCGTCGCGTCGCCCATGATGGCGGAGCGGCCTGCATCCAGCCGTTCCTCGATCACGATGGCGTGCGGCAGTTTTGCCGCAAACAGTGCGAGCGTCTCGCGCACGACTTCCTCGACGTGCACGGCGACGTGCTCGCCCACGCCGCTGCGGCTGAACGCGAGAATTCGATCGACCAGCGCTCGGCCGCGCTCGCCGGCGATCATCATGCTTTCCACGTCGCGGCGCAGCCGGCTTCCCGCCGGCGCATCCCGCAGCGCCATCTCCCCATAGCCGAGAATCGCGCCGAGCAGATTGTTGAAGTCGTGCGCGATGCCGCCCGCGAGCGTGCCCATCGCCTCGAGGCGCTGGGCCTGGCGAAGCTGGTGCTCCATCCGCTGCAGCTCGGCTTCGGCGACATGGCGATCGGTGACGTCGAGCATGAACCCGACAATCCGCGTCGGCTTGCCTTCCGGATCGAAGAACATTCGTCCCTTGGCCTGCAGCCATCGAATCGCGCCGCCGCTGTGGACGACCCGGTATTCGGCCGCGACCTCGCCGGACGCCTGCGCGGACTTGATTGCCGCGCGCACGTTCGGCCAGTCGTCCGGATAGATGAGCCTCTTCCACGATTCATAGGTGCCGTCATAGGAGCCCGTGGGTATTCCGTACATTGCTTCCAGGTCCGGCGACCAGCGGTTTTCGCCTTCCTCGCCGACCCGCCACTCGAACGCCACCGCGCGCGCGGCTTTTTGCGCGAGATCGAGCATGTCCTGGCGCGCGCGCAGCTCCTCGTCGATGCGCATGCGCGCAGTGATGTCGGTCACCGATCCCGCCCAACGGATCGGCGTGCACGAGGGGTCGCGAGAGCAGCGACCCGTCATGTGGACCCAGCGCGTTTCGCCGCGCGGGACGATACGAATTTCCATGTCGACCCGGTCCGTCTTGCCGGCGAAGTGGTCCGCAACGGCTTGTGCGTACCTAGGACGCTCTCCGGGGTAGAACGGGAATCGCTCGACCCATTCGGATCGGCTGGCAAACGTGCTGTCGGCCGACAGTCCGCACATGTCGAGCAACAGGGGCGAAACGTACATCTTGTCGGCCGGGATATTCCAGTCCCAATGGCCGTCGCCGGTAGCTTCCATGGCCAGCGCATAGCGTTGCTCGGAGAGGCGTAACGCGTCCTCCGCGCACTTGCGCTCGGTGATGTCCGCGACCGAGCCGGTCCAGCGCACGGGCTTCCCCGAAGCATCGCGCGTCAGAAGGCCGGTCAGGTGGACCCACCGCGTTTCCCCGCGCGGGATCATGCGCATCTCGATGTCGAAGCGAGCCGTCTCGCCGGCGAAGTGTGCAGCGACCGCCTCAGCCCATCTCGGACGATCTTCGGGATGAAACGGAAATTGAGCCAGGAAGTCGTCCCGGCCCTTGAACGTCGTCCCCGGAGCAAACCCATACAACTCGAGCATCCGCGGCGAGCAGTAGTACTCGTCCGTGGCGATATTCCAGTCCCAATGACCTTCGCCCGAAGCATCGACGGCGAGCGCGTACCGCTCCTCGCTGCAACGTAGCGCTTCGTCGGCCAGTTTCCGGTCAGTGATGTCGTTGAGAGAACCGGAAATGCGAAGCGGGCGTCCCGCGTCGTCGTGGAACACCTTGCCACGCGAACGGACCCAGCGCAGCTCGCCGGGACGCGGCAGGACGCGATACTCGATCTCATAGCGCGGAGCCGTGCCGGAAAGAGCGGCCTCCCGGGCGTCGTTCACGTGTTGACGGTCATCGGGATGGATCGGTTGCCGGGCAAAGAAGTCGGTGCGACTCGCGAAGCGAGCGTCCGGTGGGAACCCCAGGATTTCCTTCATGCGCGTCGAAAGAAACATCTCGTCGGTGGCTATGTTCCATTCCCAGTGCCCCTCTTCGGCGGCCTCCATGGCGCGGGCATAGCGTTCCTCGGACAACGAGAGAGCCGCCTGGGCGCGCTTGCGCTCGGTGATGTTCGTGAGCGAGCCGGTGAGCAGCGTCGGCTGGCCCTTCGAACCGGAAAATACCTTTCCGCGCGAGCGTACCCACGACAGCTCGCCGGCGGGATTGATGACGCGATATTCGATGTCAATGCCGCCGTATCCGGTCGCGAGGCACTCTCGGAACGCCTTGTCGATGTGCGGGCGATCTTCCGGATGAAAACCGCCATGCGCCTTCAAGTCGGCGCGCGTCCGGATCTCCGCGCCATCCGGGACGCCGAATAGTTGTCTGGCGCGCGGCGATATGAACAGCGCGTCGCTGGTCGGATTCCATTCCCAAAGACCGTCGTTCGACGCGTCCAGCGCCCGCGCGTAACGCTCCTCAGAGAACCTCAGCTCGGCGGTGCGCTCGGTGACTTTCGTCTCGAGCTCGCTACGGGCCTCGCGAAGCTCCCCTTCGCTCTGCCGCAAGGCCGCCTCGGCCCGTCTCCGGAAAGCCGTTCCCCAGCCCACAGCCAGGCCGGTCACTGCAAACGTCAGAAAGCGCGGCAGATCGAAGAAGTCGGCAATCAGCGGGTAGAGCCTGGGTACGAACTGCGGCAGTACGAGCGTGGCAAGTAGTGCGGCGAGGAATCCCGGGCCCGCACCGCCGAACCATGCTGCAGCGACAATGCCGACGACGAACAGCCCGGTGGGATGAAGAAACGGCCCGATCGACGAGAGATGGAGCAGGAGCGCGGCTGCGATACAGATCGGGGCGAGCGAATATCGCAGGGCTGTAGATCGTTCCAGCTTCGCCACCAACCGACGCCGCGGATTTCGCTCGAGGTGGCTAGGCTTGCTCATTGTGTGTTAAGTCCTATCCATTCGGCCTAACGACGCCTGGTCCGGGCATACCTTGTCGGTCACGAACGTTCAATCGATTCGCACACCGCGGCGAGCAACTCCTCGCGGGTGAAAGGCTTGGGCAGAACCTTGCACACGTCGAGACGTCGGGCAGCCTCCTCCGAGCCGCCCAGCCCTCGCCGGAATAGCGCGGACAAAGCGAGGATCGGGGCGGAATACGCCGCTCGGAGCGCCCCAATGGTAGCCCCGGCGCTGCCCGGATTGGAAACATCCGCGATAACAAGTTGCGGCTTGACCACAGCCTCGCCATGGTCTCTGCAGGACAGCACGACGCCATAGCCTGCCTCGCCGAGCCAACGCTCGAGAAGCTCCCGAATGAGATCGTCGGTCTCGACGACTACGATGTAGCTCTGCAAGCGCATGGCATCCTCGAGGCGCACCAGCATCGGGCGCCCGAACGCTCATTCGATCTGCATGGCGGTACGCCAATATGCCCGTGCCACGCCTGGGATATGACAACTGACACAATTGGCGGGCCGGTGTGACAGAACGCGGTCGTCCCGAATGGCCAATGTCGAGGCACAATGCTCGCTCGCGCTCTCGAACCTGCAGCAATGACGCCTTCCATGGAGACGACGCCCGCACCGGTTCACGTCCTCGCCGTCGACGACGATCCGTCGATACGGCAGATGATCGCCGACTACCTTGCCGATAACGACATGCAGGTCACCGCGGTCGGAAGCGGCAGGGAAATCGCTGACATCATGGAGCGACACACGATCGATCTGCTGATTCTCGACTTGAAATTGCCCGGCGAAGACGGCATGCGGATCGCCCGTCATCTTCGCGCCGAATCGGACGTGCCCATCATCATGTTGACCGGCCGCAAGGACGAGGCCGACCGGGTGATGGGCCTGGAGCTCGGCGCCGACGATTACCTGACGAAGCCCTTCTCTCCCCGCGAGCTGCTGGCGCGGATTCGCGCGCTGCTTCGACGTTCGCGGGCTCACGAGACGATCGCGGATGGTCTGTCGAGGATCCGGGCCTATCGCTTTGCGGGCTGGGAATTGAACGTCCGGCTGCGACGCCTGAGGTCGCCGCAAGGTGAAATCATTCCGACGACCAACAGCGAATTCAATCTCCTGGTCGCATTTCTGGCGGCTCCCCAGCGCGTGCTGTCGCGAGAGCAACTGCTCGAGCTGTCGCGTCTGCACGACGATGAGGTCTACGACCGCTCGGTCGATGTGCAAGTGGGGCGCCTTCGCCGGAAGATCGAAGCGAAGGGCACGCAAACGCAACTGATCCGCACCGAGCGAGGGGCGGGGTACGTTTTCACGGCCGTCGTAGAGACGGTGCGCTGACTTGGTGCAGCCGCGACCGTCCGTGTCTCCTGACACGATCCGGTTGACTCCCGACATACACAGGTTACCGCGCTCGGTGAAACTGCGCGAGACATCAGGAGGCCCGGCGCCTCACGGTTCAGCGCTCCCAGGGGACGGATTGCCATGACCACCACTTACCGACTCCGGTTCATTGCCGCATGGGCGCTCGCGCTCGTGGTTCCTTTGGTCGTCTTGAGCGGTTGCAAAGGCAACGCGCAACCCCAGACGCCCCCGCCGGAAGTCTCCGTGATCGAGGTCAAGTCGGGTCCGGTGACGGTTTTCAACGAGTATGTGGCGCAGACGCAGGCGCCCGACACCATCGAGATCCGCAGCCAGGTCACCGGCCTGTTGGAACGACAGATATTTACCGACGGTGCTCGGGTGAAGAAGGGTGACGTCCTCTACGTCATCGATCAGCGACCCTTCGAAGCACAGCTCGCGCAGGCCAAGGCGAGCCTCGCCCAGACCGAGGCTAACCTGGTCAACGCGAAACAGAATCTCGCGCGCAATTCGCGGCTGATCGCGCAGAAGGCGGTCAGCCAGCAGGACTACGACACGGCGGTGGCGCAGGAGCGCTCCGGTACCGCGCTAGTCGAGGCGCAGAAGGCGCTCCTGCGGAACGTGGAGCTGAACCTGGAATTTGCTACCTTGCGCGCGTCGCGCGAGGGCTTCATGAGCACCTCGCTGGTGAAGCCGGGCGCTCTGATTACCGCCCAGCAGACGCTGCTCACGACGCTTTACTCGAGCGACCCGATGTGGGTGAATTTCAGCATCAGCGAGGACAGGTTTCTCGAGTTGCAGAAGACGCTGAAATACCCGCCGGGAGACCGACCCGATACGGCGCCGCCGTTTCACATCCGGCTCGCCGATGGCACTGATTACGCACTTGCCGGGAAGCTCAACTTCATCGATGCCACCATCGATCAGAAAAGCGGGACCCTGCAGGTGCGCATCTCGATACCCAATCCCGATCGCCTCCTGCGTCCCGGTCTTTTCGTGCGTGTCATCGTCGCCGCCTTTGAAAATCCCAATGCGATCCGCATCCCGCAGCAGGCCGTCCAGGAGCTGCAGGGGCTGAAAACCGTTTACGTCGTCGGCGCCGACGACAAGGCAGAGGCTCGGCAAATTGTCGCCAACTATCGAATCGGCAGTGATTGGGTGGTCGACAGCGGATTGCATGCGGGGGATCGGATCGTGATCGAGGGTCTGGGCAAGGTACGGCCGGGCGTCCCCGTGAAGCCGGTTGCGGCGGCCGCGGTCGGCCGCAACGCCGCTGCCGATCCTGCGCCCGCGACACCTAAGAAGTAGCCATGCTCAACTTCTTCATCGAGCGTCCGGTCTTCTCCACCGTCATCGCGCTCATGATGATCCTCGTCGGCGTGCTGGCCGCCGTGAACCTGCCGATTGCCCAATACCCGCAGGTGGTTCCGCCTCAGGTCACGGTGACGACCAGCTTCCCCGGCGCCAATGCCGACGTGGTCTCGCAGTCGGTAGCCGCTTCCATCGAGCAGCAAGTCAACGGCTCGCAGGACATGCTCTACATGAGCTCGAAGAGCGGCAACGACGGTTCGTACAGCCTCACGGTGACGTTCGACATCGGCACCGACAAGAACATCGACGCGATCGAGGTCCAGAACCGGGTCGCGATCGCCCAGAGCCAGCTTCCCGCGGACGTGATCCGCAACGGCATCACGGTGCGCAAGTCGACCACCGATTTTCTCGAAGTGATCTCGCTTACGTCGCCCGAACGCCGCTACGACGCCGTTTTCCTGAGCAACTACGCGCTGCTCAACCTGTATGACGCGCTGGGCCGGGTGCCCGGCGTCGGCCAGGTGCGCATCTTCGGCGCCCGCGATTACAGCATGCGCATCTGGCTCAACCCGGCGCGCATGGCGCGCGTCGGCGTCACCGCCTCCGACATCGCCAGCGTCATCCGCGAGCAGAATGTCGTCGCGCCCGCGGGCGGCCTCGGCCTGCCGCCTGTACCTCAAGGGCAGCAGATGCAGTACACGGTGTTCGTCAAGGGAAGGTTGGCCGCAGCGAGTGAATTCGAAAACATCATCATCCGCGAAGCCGGCAACGGCCAGGTGGTGCGGCTCAGGGACGTCGCCCGCGTCGAGCTCGCCGCTGCCGACTACTCGATCAGCGGCGCCGAAGACGACATCCCCGCGGCCCTGATCGGCATCTTCCTGCAGCCGGACGCCAACGCGCTCGACGTCGCCAAGAAGATCAAGCAGGTGATGGAAGAGCAGGCACCGCGGTTCCCGCCGGGCATAATCTATTCCATTCCCTACAGCACGACGCCGTTCGTCACGGAATCGTTAAAAGAGGTGATGAAGACGCTGCTGATAGCCTTCGTGCTGGTGGTGTTCGTCGTTTACCTCTTCCTGCAGAGCTGGCGGGCGACCCTGATCCCGATCCTGGTCGTGCCCATTTCGCTCATCGGCACGTTCGGCGCCTTCGCCGCACTGGGCTTTTCCATCAATACGCTCACGTTGTTCGGGCTGGTGCTCGCCATCGGCATCGTCGTCGATGACGCGATCGTCGTCGTGGAAGCCGTACAGCAGCGTCTGGATGCCGGTGGAATGACGCCGATGGAAGCGACCAAGTCGGCGATCGCCGACGTTGGAGGCCCGGTGATTGCGATCGCGCTCGTCCTGGCAGCGGTGTTCGTGCCGGTGGCATTTCTCGGCGGGCTCACCGGGCAGCTCTACAAGCAGTTCGCGCTCACGCTCGCCGTGTCGGTGGTCCTTTCCGCGATCTGCGCGTTGACGTTCACGCCCGCGATGTGCGCGCTGTTGCTGATACCGGTGGAAGAAGCCCATCCGAGGCATGGGCCGCTCGGCTGGTTCTTCTCCAAGTTCAATGGCCTGTTCGAGCGCTCGCGCAACGGCTATGTCAGGAGCGTGGCGGTGATGGAGCGCCACGCCGTCATCGTGATGCTGACTTTCGGCGCACTGTTGATCGCAGTCTGGGGCCTGATCGTGAACCGTCCGACGGGCCTGGTGCCGCCGGAGGATCAGGGCTACGTGCTCGCGGTCGTCAATCTGCCGCCCGCAGCCGCGCTGGAGCGGACCAATGCGGCGATGTCGGCGCTCACGCGCATCGCCCGCGAAGTCCCTGGGGTGGACGGCGTCGTCTACATCAGCGGTTTCAATCTGCTGACCGGTCAGGCGGTCTCCTATAACGGAACGGCCTTCGTCAGGCTCAAGCCATGGGACCAGCGGAAGGCGCGCTCCGAGTCCGTCGACAGCCTCGTGCGTACGCTAGCGGGACGCCTCAATACGCAAATCAAGGACGCGCAAGTGCTTGTCCTCAACCCGCCGCCCATTCGGGGCTTGAGCACCGCGGGAGGCTTCACTTTCGTGCTGCAGAACCGTGGCGGCGCGGACACCGCGGAGTTGTCCCGCGTCCTCCAGGGTCTTCTGGCTGACGCCCGCAAGCGTCCCGAGATCGGCTTCGTGTACAGCGGCTTCGATCCGCGCATTCCGCAGATCGAGTTCCAGGTCGATCGCGACAAGGTCAAATCGCTGGGCATCCAGCTGAGCGACGTCTTTTTCGCATTGCAGACCTTCCTCGGCAGTTACTACATCAACGACTTCAATCTCTTCGGACGCACGTACCGGGTCCAGGCGCAGGCCGATGGCGCGCAGCGCGGCCAGCCCGACGACGTCAACCGCTTCTATGTGCGCACCGACGGCGGAACGATGGTGCCGCTGTCCACGCTGGTGAGCAGCCGGCCGCTCAACGGTCCCCAGTATTTCGAGCGCTACAACGTCTACAGCGCGGCTACCATCAACGGCACGAATGCGCCCGGCTACAGCTCGGGTCAGGCGATCGCTGCCATGGAGGAGCTCGCCCAAACACTCCCCGCGGGGTTCGCCTACGAGTGGAGCGAGGCCACGTATCAGGAAAAGAAAACGGGCGGACAGACCGGATACATCTTCGCGGTGTCACTGCTCTTCGTGATCTTGGTGCTGGCAGCGCTGTACGAGAGCTGGGCGATGCCGGTGGCGATCCTGCTGGTGATTCCGTTCGGCGTGTTCGGCGCGTTCCTCGGTCTGTTTCTCAGGTCGTTCGACAACAACGTCTACACTCAGATCGGGCTGATCATGCTGGTCGGGCTGGCGGCCAAGAACGCGATCCTCATCGTCGAGTTCGCGAAGCTCAAGCGTGAGCAGGGCGAGAGTATCGAGCAAGCCGCACTGGACGGTGCCAGGCTCAGGCTCCGGCCGATCCTGATGACGTCGTTTGCTTTCATCCTCGGTACGGTTCCGCTGGCGATTGCGCTTGGCGCGGGAGCGGGAGCGCGTGAGGCGTTGGGCACGGCGGTGGTATTCGGCATGCTCATCGCGACCCTGGTCGGCGTGTTCTTCATCCCCGTGTTCTACGTGCTGCTCCAGCGGGTGAGCGAGCGTCAGTGGCCGTTCCGGCGCGCGGACTCCGCCCCGCCCGGCGCCGGTGGCGTCGCTGCAGGCACGCCTCCAGCGTCCGTGGCAGGGGACTGACGCCGGCGTTTGCCTATGCTCAATTCAGCGCTGAATCAGTCGACGCTACGCAATGGAGCGATTGCACTCGTGCTGGTCGCGTCGTTGTCTGCCTGCATGGTCGGCCCGGACTACCGGCGCCCCGAGGTCGACGTGCCCGCGGCTTGGCGACTCGGCGCCACCGAAGCCGTCGAGATTGCCAACATCGCATGGTGGGATCAATTCCAGGATCCGGTCCTGTCGGAGCTGGTGCGAACGGCGCTCGCCAATAACAAGGATCTCGAGATCGCGACGGCCAGCGTGGATCAGGCCGCCGCGCAATACGGCATCGTGCGCTCGGCGCAGTTTCCGCAGGTTAACGCCGGCGTCTCGGCGGCGCGCGAGCGCTCCAGCGCCAATGCGCCCTTGCCCGGCGGTCGGACCGTCAACGACTACGGGGTGAATCTCTCGGCGAGCTTCGAGCTCGACGTATGGGGCAAACTGCGCCGCGCGACCGAGTCGGCGCGCGCGAACCTGCTCGCGACCGAGCAGGGGAAAGGCACCGTCGTGCTGACCGTGGTCACGACCGTCGCGACCGGATACATCCAGCTGCGCGCTCTGGACCGCCAGCTCCAGATCGCGCAGGACACGTCGGACAGCTTCAGCGAGGTGGCACGGTTGCAGCGGATCCGGTTCGAGGAAGGTGCCGTTCCGGAGAGCGACTATCGGCAAGCCGAATCGCAGTACCGCGATGCCCTGGCGCATGTACCCGAGCTCGAGCGCGAGATCGCGAGGCAGGAGAACTTCATCAGCGTGCTCCTCGGCCGGAATCCCGGCCCGATCGCCCGCGGCAACGACATCGATGGTTTCCTGTTTCCCGCGGTGCCCGGTGCGTTACCCGCGGCACTTCTCGAGCGCCGGCCCGATATCCGCCAGGCGGAGCAGCAACTGATCGCGGCCAACGCCGACATCGGCGTTGCCAAGGCGGCGTACTTTCCCGACATCAGCTTGACCGGGCTGCTCGGCCTGGAAAGTGCGCAGCTATCGGATCTGTTCAAGGGGCCGTCCAGGGTGTGGTCTTTCGGAGCAGGCGTCGCCCAACCGATTTTCAACGCCGGCCGGATCCGCGCCCAGGTTGCCCAGGCCGAGGCGCTGCAGCGGGAAGCGCTTTACACTTACCAGAAGGCGATCATCAGCGCGTTCCAGGACGTGGAGAACGCGCTGATCGACCAGACGAAATTCGGACAGGTACGCACCGAGCAGGGCCGCAACGTGGCAGCGTTGCGGCGCTTCCGCGACTTGGCCGAGCTGCGGTACAGAGAAGGAGCGACGATCTATCTGGAAGTCGCCAACGCGGAGCAGTCGCTGTTCAACGCCGAGCTCGCCTACGTCGCGACGCAGGCGCAGCTCTTCCAGTCGTACGCGAATCTGTACCGCGCGATGGGCGGCGGCTGGATCGAAGAAGCGGAACGGCTCACCTCGCGCCAGGATTGATGATGAACAAGCCGGGCGCGCTGCTCGACGAGCTGCGTACGCAGTACGAGGCTGCCCGCGAATCGGCCGATGTGCATGCCGCTGTCGAGAGCTTCCAGGCGATCGATGCGCGGCTGCGCAAGGCGTTTCGCTGGCTGGAAAAGGCGGTGACGTATCTGAGCGGGCTCAAGCCTCCCATCGAGCACCGGTTCGACCTCGGGAACGGTCTGGTGTTCGAGTCGCCCCGATTCGGACACGGCTCGGTTGGGCAGCAC
>VBCL01000093.1:0-7966 GCA_005888865.1 Betaproteobacteria bacterium
ACGCCAACGCCGGAACCGGGGCGCGAGGGCTCGCGGACGCGCGCGCGAGCTGCGCCGCCGTGGCCGCGGAACTTGATTGCGCCCCGGAACAGGTGCTGCCCTTCTCGACGGGCGTCATCATGGAGCCATTGCCGGTGGACAGTATCGTGACGACGCTGCCCGCCTGCCGGGCAGCGCTCGCGGAGGCGGGCTGGCTCGCCGCTGCGCGCGCAATCATGACCACCGACACCGTCCCGAAAGGCGCGTCCCGCCGAACCGAGATCGATGGCGTGCCCGTCACCGTGACGGGCATCGCCAAAGGCGCCGGCATGATCGCACCGAACATGGCGACCCTGCTCGGCTTCGTCGCCACCGACGCACCAATCGACCGTGTGGTGCTCGACGCGCTCGTCGTGGAGGTCGCCGGCGCTTCATTCAATCGCATCACCATCGACGGCGACACCTCGACCAACGACAGCTTCGTGCTGCTCGCCACGCACCGCGCGCCGCTCAGCCCGATCGAGCGACGAGACGACCCGCGGCTGCCCGCGGTGAAAGCCGCCATCTCCGCCGTCGCCGTCGAGATCGCGCAGGCGATCGTGCGCGACGGCGAAGGCGCGACCAAGTTCATCTCGATCGTTGTCGAGGGCGGGCGCAACGTTGACGAATGCGACCGGATCGCTCGCGCCATCGCGCATTCGCCTCTGGTGAAGACCGCATTCTTCGCCTCCGACCCGAACCTCGGCCGCATCGTCTGCGCGATCGGCAATGCCGGAATCGACGATCTCGATCCCTCACGGGTATCGTTCTGGCTCGACGAGGTCGCCGTGGTCGCCGAGGGCGGCCGGGCCGCGTCGTATCGCGAGGAGGACGGCAAGCGCGTAATGGTCAAGCCGGAGATCACGGTCCGCGTAGCCCTCGGCCGAGGGCAGGCACAAGCCATGGTCTGGACGTGCGACTTGTCGCACCAGTACGTAAGCATCAACGCCGACTACCGTTCGTAATGTCGCGCAAGACCGCCGCCGACCCACTGGCCCGTGCGCTCGATCGCGCCGAGGCTGTCCTGGCTCGACTCGAAGCCCTGTTGCCACCGGTGCCGCCACAGCCCGACTGGAACGCGCGCGCGTTCCGGTGGCGCAAACGTGGCGAGCGCGGGTTCCTGCAGGCCGTCATGCATCCGCAGGCGATCCATCTGGAGGATCTCGTCGCGATCGACGAGCAGAAGCGGGCGATCGACGCCAACACGCGGCAATTCGTCGCCGGGTTGTCCGCAAACAACGTGCTTCTCACCGGCTCGCGCGGCACCGGCAAGTCGTCGCTGGTGAAGGCGATGCTGGTCAAGTACGGAGCCAAGGGTCTGCGCCTGATCGAAGTCGACAAGAGCGATCTGGTCGACCTGCCCGATATCGTCGAGCGGATCGACGGCCGGTCCGAGCGTTTCGTCGTGTTCTGCGACGACCTGTCCTTCGATGCGAGTGAGCCGGGCTACAAGGCGCTCAAGGTCATGCTCGACGGAAGCATCGCTGCGCCGTCGGTCAACGTCCTGATCTACGCTACGTCGAATCGACGCCACCTCCTTCCCGAGTACTTCAGCGAGAACCTCGAGACGCGTCACATTGGCGAGGAGGTCCATCCCAGCGAGTCGGTCGAGGAGAAGATCTCGCTCTCCGAGCGTTTCGGGTTGTGGATCACGTTCTACCCGTTCAGTCAGGACGATTACCTGGCGGCGGTCGAGCAATGGCTGCGCGTCCACGGTGTGCCGCCGCCTCGCGAGGCGGCAGCAGTCGAAGCCGTGCACCGCGAAGCGATCCAGTTCGCACTGCAGCGCGGGTCGCGCAGCGGTCGCGTCGCATGGCAGTTCGCGCGGGCGCACGCCGGTGCGCGGGCATTGAAGAGCGCCCGGGGACATTGACCGAGGCACCCCTCGTATCGGTCGCGGTCGCAGTTCTGCTGCGCCGTGACGGACGCGTGCTGCTGGCCCAACGACTGCCCGGCACACCCTACGCCGGCTACTGGGAGTTTCCCGGCGGCAAGCTCGAGCCCGGCGAGTCAGTCGCCGAAGCGCTCGCGCGCGAGCTCGACGAGGAGCTGGGGATCGAAGTCACCCGCGCCGCGCCGTGGCTCGTCCGGCGCTATGTCTATCCGCACGCACACGTCGAGCTCAGTTTCTTTCGCGTTTTGGCGTGGCGCGGCGAACCCGTGGGGCGCGACGGGCAAGCGACCACGTGGCAGACGCCGGGGGCATTCGACGTCGAGCCATTGTTGCCCGCCAACGCGACGATTCTCCGCGCGCTCGAGCTGCCTGCAGTCTATGGCATCTCGATGGCCGACGAGCTTGGCGAAGAGACGTTTCTGGAGCGTGCGCGCTCGGCGATCGCCGGCGGCCTGCGGCTCATCCAATTGCGCGAGAAAGCGTGGCCGATCGAGCGTCTGCAACGGCTTGCCGAGCGACTCGTCCCCGTGGCACGGGCAGCCGGCGCTCGCGTCATGCTCAACGGCGACGCGGCGCTCGCGCGCCGCCTGGGCTGTGCGGGGGTGCACTGGCCCGCATCGATGCTCCTCGCAGCCAAGGCGCGCCCCGAGGGGTTGCTCTGCGCCGCGTCGTGCCATGACCATGCCGAGCTCGAACGCGCTGCGGCGCTCGAGCTGGACTTCGCGGTTCTGGGTCCGGTGGCGCCGACGCCGTCGCACCCGGACGCGGTGCCGCTTGGCTGGTCGGGCGTCGCGAGGCTTCTCGGCTCGACGCCCATTCCGGTTTACGCGCTCGGCGGGCTTTCGGCCTCCGACCTCGACGTCGCGATCGAGCACGGCGCGCACGGCGTCGCGCTTCGCCGCGCGGCGTGGCGGACTTAGCTCGTTACGGAAGTTTCGGGGACCGTGGGCGAGTCCGTTGCACCGGACTCAGAGATTACAGAACATCAAGTCGAACTCGACGTCGCCTTGGTAGGCCTCGCCACGGGCCATGCCTTCGATGCCGACGAAGCGAATGTTGAGTGCATACTTGTTGGCGCTGATCTCCGGAACGCACGGAAGATCGCGCGCTAGCGACAGGCGCAACAGCTGAGCGACCTTCGCGGTCGTGAGCATCAGCTGAAACACGCCGTGATACGCGGTATGGCGACTGACCTTGCCATTATCGCGGAGCAGCCGCAGGATGATCGACAGGCCCGAGTGAATCGGCAGGAGCGGAGCAAGCCAGGCTTGGAGGTCGCGCTGCCGCGCCGGCGGGTCGAGGTTGAGCCAGTGGTGATAGGCCGGCAGATCGAACTCGCACACACCGCCCGGGATGCCGGTGCGCTGCTTGATCGCCATCAACCACTCGTTCTCGCGCAACTGCGCTCCGACTTTTCCCGCTTGAGCGAGCAGGTCTCCGGTGACGGCGTCGATTTCGGCGAGCACCGCGTCGAGCGCCTGCGCCTCGATCGCGGGATTGTGCCGGAGCGGGGCAAGCAGTTGTCGTTGCCGCTCGAGCTCCTGAAGGATGTCGGCCTTGAGATCGGCACGGGCGGCGACGTCGACGATCTCGAACAGCGCAAGCAGCGCGGCGTGATGATCCGCCGGCGCGCTTTCGCCAGTGAAGAAGAGCGCGCGGCCGTACAGATCCTCGAGTCGCATCAAGGTGCGGATGCGCTCATTCAGCGGATGCTCGTAGCGGATCACATCCATAGCCCGACGTTGCCTGGCAGCATTGTGCCCTAACTCTCGCGCAGGTGGCGATCGCTCCGCCTCAACCGCGCGCTTGCGCCGCCGCCAGCTCGCGGTAGCGCTGATCGAGGAGCTGAACCTGCGGCGCGATTGCGGAAATCGTCCCGCTGTTGTCGAGGATGTCGTCGGCAGAGGCGCGCCGCCGCGCGCGGTCGAGCTGGGTGGCCATGATGGCGCGAACTTCTTTTACATTCAGGCCGCTTCGCGCAACAACACGGCGGACCTGCTCTTCCTCTGGACAATCAACCACCAGGATGCGATCGATAATCGAGCGCAGGCCTTCGTGCTCGAGGAGCAGCGGCACGACCACGATGCCGTAGGCGCCGCGCCAGCCTCGCACCTGCCGTTCCGCTTCGGCACGAATGAGCGGGTGCAGGATGGCTTCGAGCCGCCGGCGCGCCGCGACGTCGGCAAAGACCAGGCGCCGAAGCGCGGCGCGATCGAGCTCGCCGTCGGCACCAACGATCGCGTCGCCAAACGCGACGCGAATCGCGGCGAAGCCCGGTTCGCTGGCTCCAGACAGACGGTGCGCCAGCGCGTCGGCATCGACAATCTCGACGCCGAGCGCGGCAAACGCGTCTGCGACCGCCGTCTTGCCGCTTCCGATGCCACCGGTCAGCCCGACGACGTAGGCCACCGTCACCCCGGCAGGTAGATCGCCATCAGCGGTTTGCCGAAGAACAGCGCGATTCCGCCTGCGATCGCGAGATAGGGACCGAACGCCAGTGGAATCTGGTGATCGCGGCCTTTGAACACGACCAGCCCGATGCCGATGAGCGCGCCCACGACCGAGGAGAGCAGCACGATCAGCGGCAGCATCTGCCAGCCGAGCCATGCGCCCAGCGCGGCGAGGAGCTTGAAGTCGCCGTAGCCCATCCCTTCCTTGCCGCGGATGAGCTTGAAGAGCCAGTACACCGACCACAGCGCCAGGTAACCCGCGATGGCACCGATGACCGCGTCGCGCAGGCTCACGCCCGGAACGAGGCCCGCGAGATTGGCGAGGAGGCCCGCCCACACCAGCGGCAGGGTGATGTTGTCGGGAAGCAGTTGCGTGTCGAAATCGATGAACGTAAGTGCGATCAGCGACCAGAGCAGCAGGCATGCCGCGACGGCGATGAGCGTGGGGCCGAAGCGAAAGACCGCGGCTGCCGTGACAGCCCCGGTGAGCAGCTCGACCAGCGGATACCGAGCGGAGATCGGCGCCTGGCAAGCGGAGCAGCGCCCGCGCAGGAAAAGAAAGCTCACCACCGGAATGTTCTCGAGCGCGGAAATTCGATGGCCGCAGGCCGGGCATTGCGAGCGAGGCACCATCAGGTTGTACCGGGGCAGGTCGGCGGCGGGCTCGCCGGCGAGCTCGGCGCATTGCGCGCGCCAACCGCGATCGAGCATCTTCGGGAGGCGGTGGATGACGACGTTCAGGAAGCTGCCAATGCACAGCCCGATCAACCCGGCGATGGACACCGCTACCAGCGGCGCCACCGCTATCACCGGCATACCCGCAAACGCGACAGCGTCAGATGACGGCGCCGAGCTTGAAGATCGGCAAATACATGGCGACCACCAAGCCGCCGATCACAACGCCAAGGAACACGATGATGATGGGCTCCAGCAGGCTCGACAGCGCGGCCACCGCGTCGTCGACCTCGCGCTCGAAGAAGTCCGCGACCTTGGACAGCATGCCGTCGAGCGAGCCCGATTCCTCGCCGATCTGCGTCATCTGCAGCACCATCGATGGGAAGAGCCCCGTGTTGTGCATCGCGTTGGTCAGGCTTGTGCCGGTGCTGACCTCAGTCTGGATCTTGCGCGTACCGGCGGCGAATACGGCGTTGCCTGAGGCGCCCGCGACGGCGTCGAGCGACTCGACCAGCGGTACGCCCGCCGCGAACATCGTCGAGAGTGTGCGCGTCCAGCGGGCAATCGTTGCCTTTTCGACGATGCCGCCGATGATCGGCAGCTTGAGCGAGAGGCGATCGATCGCATAGCGGAACGCCTCCGAGCGCCTCAGCAGCACGAAGAACGTAATCAGCGCGCCCGCGACGATCGCGGCCATGGCCCACCAGTACGAGACGAAGAAGTCCGAGATCCCGATCACGATCAGCGTCGGCGCGGGCAGGTTGGCGCCGAAGTTCGCGAACACCGTCTTGAAAGCGGGAATCACGAAGACCATGATCACCCAGACCACGATGATCGCGACCGTGACCACCGAAATCGGATAGAAAAGCGCCGACTTGATCTTGCTCTTGATCGCGAGGATTTTTTCCTTGTACGTCGCGAGGCGGTCCAGGATCCCGTCGAGAATACCCGCGGTTTCGCCGGCGTTGACCAGATTGCAGTACAGCGCATCGAACTGGCCGGGGTGCTCGCGGAACGCCTGCGACAGACTGGAACCCGACTCCACCCGGCTCTTGATATCCATCATCAGTCGTGCGAAGCGCGGGTTCTTGTGGCCGCGGGCGACGATCTCGAAGGCCTGGAGCAGCGGGACGCCGGCTCGCAGCATGGTCGCGAGTTGGCGCGTAAAGAACGTGATGTCCTTTTCGCTGACTCGCCCACCGCCGCGGAACGTCTGGCGCTTGAGCTTGGTGATCCGGATACCCTGCCGCCGCAGGTTGGACGTGACGACCGTCTCCGACGCAGCCTTGGACTCGCCTCGGATGTTTCGGTTGTTGCGGTCGACCCCTTCCCAGAGATAGGTGTATTCCCTGACCTGGGATTCCCTGCGTTGCGCGACTGCGGTAGCCATGGCGTGTAGTCCTGACAGGTTATTCGTTGGTGACCGCCTCGATTTCCTCGAGGGAGGTCAAGCCTTGCTTGACTTTCAGCAGGCCGGACTGGCGGAGGTTCTTCACGCCTTCCTTCTGCGCCTGGTCGGCGAGGTCGAGCGCGTTGGCGTTGCGCATGATGAGCTGGCGCATTTCGTCGGAAATCGGCATGACTTCGTAGATGCCCATGCGGCCCTTGTAGCCCGTGCTCTTGCAGGCGTCGCAGCCGGTCGGCCCGAAGGCCTGCCACGATCCGTCGAGATCCTCTTCGGTGAAGCCGGCCTGGAGCAGCGCTTCGGGCGGGATCTCCTCCGGCCGCTTGCAATGCACGCAGAGCTTTCGTGTCAGCCGTTGCGCGGTGATCAGGATGACCGATGAGGCGATGTTGAACGCCGCCACACCCATGTTCGCCAGCCGCATCAAGGTCGCCGGCGCGTCGTTGGTATGCAGCGTCGAGAGCACCAGGTGGCCGGTCTGCGCGGCCTTGACGGAAATCTCCGCGGTCTCGAGGTCGCGAATTTCGCCGACCATGATGATGTCCGGATCCTGGCGAAGGAATGCCCGGAGCGCGGTGGCGAAGTTGAGCCCGGCCTTGTCGTTGACGTTGACCTGATTGACGCCGGGAAGCTGGATTTCGGCGGGATCCTCGGCGGTCGAGATGTTGATTCCGGGCTGGTTGAGGATGTTGAGGCAGGTGTAGAGCGACACGGTCTTGCCACTGCCGGTCGGACCTGTCACGAGAATCATCCCGTACGGTCGCTTGATGGCTTCCTCCAGAAGAAGCCGCTGGGGTGGCTCGTAACCCAGCGCCTCGATGCCGAGCTTGACGCCGGCGGCGTCGAGGATCCGCAGCACGATCTTCTCGCCGTAGAGCGTCGGCAGCGTGCTCACCCGGAAGTCGATCGCGCGATTCTTCGACAGGACGAGCTTCATGCGGCCGTCCTGGGGCACGCGCTTCTCCGAGATATCGAGCTTGGAGATCACCTTGATGCGCGACGCCAGCTTGTCCTTGATCGCGAGCGGTGGCTGCGCGACTTCCATCAGTTGGCCATCGAGCCGGTAGCGGATCCGGTAGAACCGTTCGTAGGGCTCTAGGTGAATATCGGACACGCCGGCGCTAATCGCGTCGACGAGAATCTTCTGCAGGTAGCGGACAAGCGGGGCATCGTCGACGTCGGGGTTGTATTCGTCCTCCAGGGACTTGGTGCTCTCCTCGACGTCGATGTTGAGGTCGTCCTCGGTGACCATGCTCGAGAGCTTCTGGCCCGTGGTCTCGACGACCTTGGCGATCGCCTGGCCGAGCTTGTCGTCCTCGACGACGACGGCGTTGACGACGAGGTTGGTCTTGAAACGCACCTCATCGAGGGCCTGGAGGTTCGCCGGATCGGAGACCGCACAGAACAGCTGGTTGCCCCGCTTGAAGAGCGGAAGCACGCGCCGCGTGACGCATATGCGGGCGTCGACCAGATCCTTGTTGATGTGTTCGGTGTCGAAGCCCCCCAGGTCCATCATCGGCGTAC
>VBCL01000093.1:8031-19721 GCA_005888865.1 Betaproteobacteria bacterium
ACCGATGTTCGCCGTCTGCGCCTGCGACTGCATCGCGTCGGCGTCGTACTCGGACAACAGGCCGTGCTGCACCATAGCCCGGGCGAGGCCGCTGATGGTTCGCAGTGCCGCGTTGGTCGCCATGATCGTCGACGCTTAAGTCGTGTCCTGAGCCGCGTTTAAGGGATAGGTGCTGGTGCGCGCGTAAGACGCTATTCCCCTCACTCTATTCCAGAGGCATAAAAGTTAACTAATCGATGATGCCTGCTCCCCGCTGGTTTGTAAAGCTGGCGTGGCGTCTCGGCCGACTGGCGGCAGCAATTTTACGACTTTCACGGCACGGTCCTGAACCTGCAGGATTTCGAGTGCTTGACCCGCGAGCCCGACCCTTGCGCCGGCATCAGGAATTTCGCCCAATTGTTCGACGATCAGACCGTTCAGCGTTTTCGGGCCATCGAGCGGGAAATCGGTGCCCAGCTTGCGATTAAGGATGCGCAGCGACGCCATTCCGTCGACGACGACGCTGCCGTCGGCCTCGCGCTGGAAAATCTCCGCGCCGCCCGGCGCTTGCGTCGAGAACTCGCCGACGATCTCCTCGAGGATGTCCTCGAGCGACACCAGGCCCAGCAGCTCGCCGTATTCGTCGACTACAAGTCCGAGCCGCTGCCGCGTGGCCTGAAACTGTTGCAATTGCGCGAGCAGCGGCGTGCCCGCAGGGATGAAGTACGGCGGACGCAGGATCGTGCGCAAGCGCGCGGCGTCGATCTCTTCTGCCTGCTGCAGGCGCACGACCTGCTTGAGATGAATGATCCCGACGATGTTGTCGAGCTCCTCCTCATAGGCAGGAAGCCGGGTGTGGTAGCTGCTCGCGAGCTTCTCGGCCAGCAGCCCGGGCTTATCGGCCAGGTCGATCGCTTCGATCTGGTTGCGGGGCGTCATCACGTCGTCGACGCTGACCGAGTCGAGATCGAAGAGATTGGCGAGCATCGCCCGATGCTTGCCGCGCAACGAGTGACCTTCGAGCACCAGCGAGCGGAGTTCTTCCTGTGTGAGCGGAGCATTCGCCTCCTCCGCGGGTCTGATCGCGAGGATCCTCAGCAACCCCTGGACAAAGAGGTTGACGAACCACACGACCGGCGAGGCGATCTCCAGCATCGGCGCCAGAATGTAGCTCACCACCGGCGCCAGCCGGTCGGCATGCGCCGCGCCGACGACCTTGGGCGTGATCTCGGAGAACACGAGCAGTCCGAACGAGATCGCGATGGTGCCGAGCGCGAGTGCCGCCTCGCCCTCGCCGAACAACCGTTTGGTGATGACCGCGGTCATGGTCGCTGCGGCCGCGGCAACGAGCGTGTTGCCCAGAAGGATCACGCCAAGCAGTTTGTCCGTCTTGGCCAGCAACGACAGGGCAAGCTTTGCGCCGTGCGCTCCCTGCTTGGCGCGGTGACGAAGCCGGTAACGATTGACCGCCATCATCGCGGTCTCGGCGATCGAGAAAAACGCGGAAGCCAGCAAAGCGGCCGCGAGAGCCGCGAACAGGCTACTTAGGGGAATGTCGTCCAAGCCGGAGGGAGGCGGACTGCGATCGGATCAGTATTTGGCGCCGCGACTCGGCTGTCAAGGAATCGACGCGGCGCGGATTGCAATGAGCTTAGCGCCCGAGAAGCACTTCGAGCACGAATTTGCTGCCGACGTAGGCAAGAAACAGCAGACCCGTCCCGGCCAGCACCCAGGACAGTGCGCTTCTTCCGCGCCAGCCGTAGCGGTGACGGCCGAAGAGCAGCGCCGCAAAAACGAGCCAGCCGAGCACCGAGAACACGATCTTGTGGGTAAAGCGCAGCGGCTTGCCGAACAGCTCCTCGGAGAACACGGCGCCGCTCACCAGCGTCAGCGTCAGCAGAACGAACCCCACGTCGACCAGGCGGAACAGAAAGCGCTCCAGCGTCAGCAGCGGCGGCAGCCGCTGCGCTCCGGGCTCGGGCAATCCGCGGTGGAGGCGCCGTTCGAGACCGAGCAGGATGAGCGCCTGAAGCGCGGCGACGATCAGCAGCGCGTACGCAATCAGGGCAACCGCGATGTGCAGCACTGCCCAAGGCTCGTCGGCGAGCGAGAAACGGTGCGGGTTTGGAAACAGCGCGGGCAGCGGCGCGCCGAGCGCAGCGACGGGCAGGGCGACCGCCAGGATCCCCGGCAACGCGCGGGTGAGGCTTCCGGCCCACGCAAACAGTGCCGTGAGCCCGGCGGTTGCAGACAGCGCATTGACGAGGCTTACGTCGAGGCCCTCGGATGTGGCCACAGTGCCGTCGACGAGTACCGCGTGACCTGCGAGCGCGAATGCCACGAGCCAGTGCGAGGCGGGTATCGCCCGCGCCGTGACTCCGGCAGTGCGGGGCGCGATTCGGTTCCATTCGAGAACGGCCGCGGCGAGGTACGCGGCCGGGACCAGAAGATAGAGTAGAATCATCGGCTCGATTCAGTGTACACCAACCGCGCGCCGCAACCGCCGCGCACGGACGACGCGCATCCCCATGCTCGACAATCTCACGCAACGACTCGGCCGCGCCATGAAGGCGCTGCGCGGCGAGGCGCGTCTCACCGAAAACAACATTCAGGACGCTCTGCGCGAGGTCCGGCTCGCCCTGCTCGAGGCCGACGTTGCGCTGCCCGTGGTCAAGCAGTTCATTACCGCGGTACGGGACAAGGCGGTCGGCCAGGAAGTCTTAAGCTCTCTGTCGCCCGGCCAGGCGCTGGTCGGCGTCGTGCAGCGGGAACTGGCGGCACTGATGGGCGGCGCCGCGGCTCCGCTCAATCTCGCAACCACACCCCCGGCCGTGATCCTGCTTGCGGGCCTGCAAGGTTCCGGCAAGACGACGACCGCTGCGAAGCTCGCACGGCGGGTGCGCGACGAGGCACGCAAGAAGGTGCTGCTCGTGAGTTGCGACGTGTATCGTCCCGCGGCCATGGACCAGCTCGAGACGCTCGCGAAAGAGCTTGGGATCGACTGCTTTGCCGCCACCCCCGATGCGCAACCGCTGACCATCGCCCGCGCCGCCCTCGACTGGGCGCGCCGACATTATCACGACGTATTGATCGTCGACACCGCAGGCAGGCTCTCGATCGACGAGGCGATGATGCGTGAAATCGCCGAGCTGCATGCCGCGTTGAACCCGGTCGAGACGCTGTTCATCGTCGACGCGATGCAGGGCCAGGACGCGGTCAACACGGCGAGCGCTTTCGGCGCAGCGCTGCCACTGACGGGCATCGTGCTGACCAAGCTCGACGGCGACGCGCGCGGCGGCGCGGCGCTGTCGGTGCGCCAGGTGACCGGAGCGCCGATCAAGTTCGCGGGCGTGTCCGAGAAGCTCAACGGGCTCGAGGTCTTCCACCCCGACCGAATGGCCTCGCGCATCCTCGGCATGGGCGACGTATTGAGCCTCGTCGAAGAAGCACACAAGCAGGTCGACGTCGAAGAGGCGCAGAAGCTCGCGCGGAAGGTCAAGTCCGGCAGGGGCTTCGACCTCGACGATTTCAAGGCGCAGATCGGCCAAATGCGCAAGATGGGCGGCATGCAGGGACTTCTCGACAAGCTCCCCGGCGAACTCGCCCGGGCCGCGCAGGCCACCCAGGTCGACGAACGGGCGATTGGCCGCCTCGAGGCCATCATCAACTCGATGACGCCAGCAGAACGTGCACGCCCGGAGCTTTTGAAGGCGTCGCGGAAGCGCCGGGTTGCGACCGGCGCCGGTGTCTCCGTTCAGGAGGTCAATCGGCTGCTGGCGCAGTTCGAGCAAGCCCAGAAGATGATGAAGATGGTCGCCAAGGGAGGCGTCCAGAAGATGCTGCGCGGCTTGCGCGGCGGGTTTCCCGGGCTGCGCTGAAAGTCGCGTACGGGTTGCCACGAGACCCGTTTCCACCGTATAATCAACGTCTTTTTTCAGTTAAACGGAACTCAAGGGAACCAGGCTATGGTAGTGATCAGACTCGCGCGCGGGGGTGCCAAGAAACGGCCGTTCTTCCACATCGTGGTGGCCGACTCGCGCAATCGCCGCGACGGACGATTCATCGAGCGGGTCGGTTTCTACAATCCGATCGCCGGTGAACGTGAAGAGGCATTGCGTGTTGCGTTCGATCGCGTCGAGCATTGGCGGCACCAGGGCGCCAAGCTTTCCGATACGGTCGCGGGCCTGGTAAAGAGGGCGGCCGCGACTCCCGGAAAATCGGAGCCGCCTGCTCCCGCACCTGCGAGCGCCGCGTAAGGGCCGGGAACAACATTAAGGCAATCAAGGGAACCGAAGCGACGAAGGGACGCGAAGCCATCGGCGGGCGCGTGTCTGACGATCTTGTCGTCATGGCCCGAGTGCTCGGACCGTACGGGATTCGAGGCTGGCTCAAGGCGCGAACATTCACTGCGTCGCCCGCGGGGCTCCTCGCGTACCAGACGTGGTGGCTTGGAAACGATGACGGCCACTGGCGCGAATTCACCGTTCTCGAAGCGCGCCAGCATGCGGATACGGTTGTGGCGCACCTCGACGGATTGAGCGTGCGCGAGCAGGTCGGGCCCTGGCGGGGTGCGAACATCGCGGTTCCTCGCGCAGCGCTGCCACGCTTAAGCGAGGGTGAGGTGTATCTCGCCGAGTTGGTTGGCCTGACCGTCGTCAACCGGACGGGTGCGACGCTGGGTCGCGCGACCGGGGTACTGGATACCGGCGCGCATCCGGTGCTGCGTGTGGCGCGCGACGGAGGCGAATCGGGCGAGCGGTTGATTCCGCTGGTACCGGCGTATGTCGACGCGATTGACCTGGGCCACGCCCGCATCGTCGTCGACTGGCCGTTGGATTATTGAGACGCCGGCTGCGGCGGCGCCGCCGGCGAGAATACGTAAGTGGTATCGCAAGCGATGCGGATCGAGGTCGTCACGCTGTTTCCCGAGCTGGTCGATGGCGCTTCGCGTTACGGAGTCACGGGACGGGCGCGCGAGCGCGGTTTGTGGACGCTCGATACGGTGAACCCGCGCGATTACGCGACGGATCGTCATAAAAGCGTCGACGACCGCCCGTATGGCGGCGGGCCGGGTATGGTGATGCTCGCCGAAACGATGGAGTGCGCGATTGCCGAGGCGCGCGAACGGTTGCGACGCGACGGCGTGGCGGCGGCGAAGGTGATTTACCTGTCGCCGCAGGGTGAGCCGGTGACACACAAGCGGATCGCCGAGCTCGCCGGTGATCCCGGGCTGGTGTTGGTCGCGGGGCGCTACGAGGGCATCGACGAGCGGATCGTCGAGCGGGCTGTCGATCAGGAGCTCGCGGTCGGCGATTTCGTCGTCTCCGGCGGAGAGTTGCCTGCGCTATTGTTGATCGATGCGGTCGTGCGGCAGTTGCCGGGTGCGCTCAACGATGCGCAGTCGAGCGTCGAGGAATCGTTCGTCGCGGGGCTCCTCGACTTTCCGCACTACACGCGGCCGGAGGTGTACGAGGGAAGCGCAGTGCCCGCGGTGCTGCTGTTGGGCGACCACCGCAGAATTGCGCGCTGGCGCCTCAAGCAGGCGCTGGGGCGAACGTGGCTGCGCCGCCCCGAGCTCTTGGCGGCGCGCGGGATGAGCACCGAAGAAGCGAAGTTGCTCGAAGAGTTCAAGCAGGAGACGCAGGAGCAAGGAAGCGGGGAGTAGCAGAACAACAAACCGCGCGCATCAGCCGATCGTGGCTGCGCTGCGCGCCAGGCCACCGGCCGACTGGATCAAGAGGAAATAGTGATGAACGTCATCGATACGCTGGAAAAGGAAGAAATCGCGCGGTTGGGCAAGACCGTTCCCGAGTTTGCACCGGGCGATACGGTCATCGTCAACGTCAACGTGGTCGAGGGCGAGCGCAAGCGCGTCCAGGCCTACGAGGGTGTCGTCATCGCCAAGCGCAACCGCGGGCTCAACTCGTCGTTCGTCGTGCGCAAGGTCTCGAGCGGCGAAGGCGTGGAACGAACCTTTCAGACCTACTCGCCGTTGATTGCGAGCGTCGAGGTCAAGCGCAAGGGCGACGTGCGCCGCGCCAAGCTCTATTACCTGCGCGGTCGCTCGGGGAAATCGGCGCGAATCCGCGAGAAGCTGGCCCAGCGCGAGAACCGGCAGGACGAGTAGTCTCAGGGCGGTAAGCGCGACCCGCCTCGAGCCCGGGTTCCCGCCTGCGGGGCTCCCGGGTTTTCACGCCGTTTTCATGCGTGGCCAGCGCCAGGTCGCGGCTCTTCATTTCGTGCTCTCCTGACGCGCAGCGGCAGCGTCTGCCGCGCAGCGCCAGTTTGCGCTCGCCCGGACACGCCTCCCGGGCAGTGACCGGGGCTGCAACTTGCATTGCGGAGACAATTACCGGAATATTCCGACGTCCAAATCCGATGTTTTTGCGCGCGATTCGCGGCCATGAAAGCCACGCTGTACGAAGCTCTCGGGATTCCGCAGGCCGCCTCGGACGAGGAGGTGCGCGCCGCGTTGCGTCGTCTGATACGCAAATATTACGCGAAGACCCGCGACGGCCAGGGTAACGTCGAAGAAGCGCTGCGCTTCATCAATCATGCCAGTCGCATACTGAGCGACACCGATCACCGGCAGCGCTACGATCAGGAGCTCGCGGTCACTACCGACGCGACCACCGAGCAGCGCATCGCTCATTTCGTCTCCAACGCTGCTGCCGATGCGGGCACGGGGACTGCGACGCAGGCCGGCGACGACGCGATCGACATCGCCGAAGAGCGCGTTCTCACGGGCGCGGAAGAATCGACCGAAAAGACGCTGCATCACCCCGGTCTCACCGAGCGGGTCGTGGCGACCTTCGGTCGCTCGCTCGGGGGCCGTCTCGCGCTGTGCGCGCTGTTCGTCGCGTTCATCGCCAGCGCAATCGTGTTCGTTACGCCCGCGGATGCAGTGCTCGTCGCCAAGCAGGTGCTGGTGTGGCTCACGCTCACGCTGCTTGCGCTGGCACTGATCTACGGAGTGGTGCACGGCCTCGCCCATTTGCGACGGCGCCGCGTGTTGCCCATGCCGGGCCTGGTGCCGCAGACGGACATCGCCATCCTCAACTGGCGCCGCGAGAAGAGCGTGTTCCTCGGCACCGACGCTCCGCAGGAAGACGCGAGCTGGATTTTCCAGTTGCGCATGGCCGAGCTCGAGCGCGCGAAGGCTGGCAGGACGAGCGAGCCGCGACCGTGGAACAGGCTCGGGGCGCGCCTGTTCGACTACGCGATCTGGGGCCTGATGCTGGCATTGCTGCTCTCCGAGCTGCATGGCGCGGGCGCGGTCGGCGACCGGGCAGCCTTCTGGCTCGGCCATCCGCTGGTGGCGCCGATGCTGATCACGGCGAGCTGGATCCCGATCGAAGCGCTGTTGATCGCATCGCTGCAGCAGACTCCGGGCAAGTGGCTCTTCGGTGTGTATCTGCAGTTCTCGATCAGCGACGCGTACGCGCGCCGGGATGTGCGCGCCCAATTGCAGCGCGCGCTGCGCCGCGCTTTCCGCGTGTGGTGGGAGGGAATCGCCTGCGGCTTCCCTATGGCGGCGCCGATCCTGATCGCGGTCGCCCACGAAACCATGGCTCAGAACGGCGAGACCGACTGGGATTTCGCCGAGGATTGCCTGGTCACTCACAGCCCGCCCGGCGTGCTCAATACGGTCACCGGTGTCGTCGGCCTCGCCGCCATGTTGTGGCTTTACGGTGTTGCGTGGCATGAGCCGATGACTGCCTCGATCGCCAGGGCAAGGTCGGCGCTGATGTCGTGGGTCCCGTCACGACCGTCGCTGCTGCCGTACGGGTTTCAGGGCGATGTCGGCAAGATCGGCTCGATCGAGGGCAGCCTCGCGTCAATTCCGCAGGCACTGACGCCTCCGGTGAGCACGCGCCCTGTCAACGACGTCGATACGTCAGCGCTGTTTGCGGAGCGGCAGGCGCGGCTGGCGCTGCTGCGCGGAGAGGGCCCTCGCATGCTCCAGGCGGGCAACTGGCGGCGCGCGGCCGAGTTGTGCCAGGCCTGGTCGAATCTCGAATTCTGGAGCCCGGATCCGTGGCGCTGCCTCGGGTACGCAATGCAGGCCCAAGGCTATCACCAGGACGCGATCAACGCGTTCCGCAAAGCCGAGCAGTACGATCCCGGCGACCGCAGCCTCGACGCGGCGATCGAAAAGAGCCAAAAGGGGATCGTGGTCGACTTCCTGAATCGCTATCGCCGTTAGTGCGTCACTGGAGAACGTGACGCACTAACTTGCCGCGTTCAACCCGGCGCTCCCGCGCCGGTTAACGCGGCACAAACCTCCCTCAAGCGCGCGCTGGGGCAGCCGCGTCGGCTTGCGACGACACCTCGCGCCGAACTGTGTCCATGTCGAGGGCTTTCGCCGCCGCCAGCACTTGATCGAGGGCGCCGGCGGACAATGCGCCGGCCTGCGCGAAGACGATGACGTTATCTCGAAAAACCATCAGCGTCGGGATCGACCGGATATGAAAATGAGCCGCGAGCTCCTGTTGTTCTTCGGTGTTCACCTTCGCGAACAGGACCTCGGGATGGCGCTCCTGCGCCGCCGCGAACACGGGCGCGAAGGCCCGGCACGGGGCGCACCATGGCGCCCAGAAATCGAGCACGGCAAACGGATGGCCATCGATCGACGAAACGAAGTTGTCCTTGGTCAGCTCAAGAACGCTCTGCGTGTCGGTGGCCATGCAATGCCCTCGGTATGGATATGACTCGTTAGATAGGCTCGTCGCGCGGCAATTTCAACCGCGGCGGCGATACGCGTCGTCGGCTATTTCCGTTTGACCAGGAATGAGAAGACGCCGTCCTGCTCGGCGAATTGCAGGAGCTGGTTGCCGGTTTGCTTGGCGAACGCCTCGAAATCGCGCACCGAGCCCGGATCGGTGGCGAGGACGCGCAGCACCTGGCCGCTCGCCATGTCGTTGAGCGCTTTCTTCGTCCGCAGGATCGGCAGCGGACAGTTGAGACCACGGGCGTCGACTTCGCGGTCGGCCTGCAACGCTTGTTCCATAAGAGGTCCCTTAGCCGACGGGCAATCCGGCTCTGGCCCAGGCGGAGATGCCGCCATCGAGATGATACAGGCGCCGGAAGCCCCGCTGCGCCAGAAAGGCGCAGCCTTGCGCCGAGCGCGCGCCTGAAAGGCAATACAGCACGCATGGCGCCCCGGGGTCTAGCTCGGACACGCGCGCAGGCAGCGCGGAAAGCTCGATGTGCAGCGCACCCGCGATGACGCCGCGGGCCGTTTCGGCCGCGCTGCGTACGTCGATCAATTGCGGCGGGGCGGCGCCTTGCAGCAACGCCTGCAGTCCTGCAGGATCGAGAGGTTGATACACGATGATCGAAGATCGCAGAAGTTGAGCGACAAATTATAACGCTAACCCTGGCGCTAACGCCGGATCCTCTCGAGGAGGGCCGAGGTCGAGCGACCGGCAACGAAGGGGATCGACTCGAAACGTCCGCCCCACCCGATCACCTCGGCGGCACCCACCGTCGTCGCCGACGAATAGTCGCCGCCTTTCACGATGATGTCGGGATGACACTCGAGGACGAGCGCGAGCGGCGTGTCCTCGTCGAACGGCACGACCAGGCTGACCGACTCCAGTGCGGCAAGCACGGCGAGCCGGTCGTCGAGCGGATTGACCGGCCGACCGTGGCCCTTGCCCAGGCGACCTACCGACGCATCGGTGTTGACGCCGACGACGAGCGAGGCGCCGAGCGAGCGCGCCCGGGCAAGATAGGTCACGTGGCCGCGATGTACGATGTCGAACACGCCGTTGGTGAAAACCCGGGGTCGCGGCAATGCCCCGAGGCGCGTACCCAGCGTCGCTCGTGTCGCGATCTTGGCGGCGAACGCAGGCTCCGGCGACGCGCTCTCGGCAGCCGTCATCCGGCGATGTACTCGAAGACCTTGACCACACGCTGCACGCCGCTGGTCGTGCTGGCGATGTCGGAGGCTGCGTCGCCCTCGCCGCGGCGCACGACCCCCATCAGGTAGACGACGCCGCGCTCGGTGACGACCTTCACGTGGTTGATCTGGAACCGGTTGGCTTCCACGAAGCGCGCCTTGACCTTCGAGGTTATCAGCGTGTCGTTGGAGCGCGACCCGAGGTCGGTGACCGGACCGATGGTGAGCTCGTTCTGAATCGCGCGCACCTTGGGCGTGGTGCGGACGAGCTCGGCGATATCGGCACGGGCGGCCTCCGCCGGGACCTCGCCGGTCAAGAGCACGATGCCGTTGTAGCTCGTGACGTTGACGTGGAACTCTCCCTTGAATCGTTCGTGCACATTAAAGGAAGTCTTGTCCTCGATGACCTCATCGTCGACCTGGGCTCCTGTCGTGCGGCGATCGGTCGCGACGGCCGCGCCCGCTGCCACGCCGCCGGCGATCACCAGCGGGATACAACCGCAGAGCAGCGCCACGAGGGCGACAAGCGCGCCTGCGCCGAGGGCGGCGCGCGCCAGTTTGATCATCATGCTTCATCTCCCAGGAGGCTCGCGTCGACCGCATCGCACAGACAATGGATGGTGAGGAGATGGACCTCCTGAATGCGTGCGGTCACGTTGTGCGGAACGCACAGATGGACATCGTCGGCGGTCACGAGTTCGCCCATCCGGCCGCCACCCTTCCCCGTGAGCGCGATGACGCGCATGCCGCGCTCGTGCGCAGCGTCCATCGCCGCGACGATGTTGCCGGAATTCCCGGATGTCGATATCGCCAGAAGCACGTCGCCGGAGTCGCCGAGCGCGCGTATCTGCTTGGCGAAAATTTGCGCGAAGTCGTAATCGTTGGCGATCGCGGTCAGGATCGAGGTATCGGTGACGAGCGAGATCGCGGGCAGCTCGGGCCGCTCGCGCTCGAAGCGTCCGACCATTTCCGCGGCGAAGTGCTGCGCGTCGGCGGCAGAGCCGCCGTTACCACATGCCAGGATCTTGCCGTCGGCGAGCAGGCAGTCGGTCATCAGCGAAGCGGCGCGCGCAATGTGCGGTGCCATGAGGTCGACGGCGGCGAGCTTGAGCTGCGCGCTGTCCGCGAAATGCGCCCGGATGCGATGTGTCGTGTCCATCGGCCCGAATTGTAGCAACTCCGCCCCGGGGATGGCCCGGCGATGACCGCGTCACTCAATATCGATCCCGCGAAGCCATTCGATGTTCTCGGCGGCGAGACCATCGAGCAGGATCGCATCGAAGCGGCACGGCGGCTCGCGAACAAGGCGACCGAGATAGTGCTGCGCGGCGAGCCTGAGGCGCCGACGCTTTGTCGCGGTAATGCTCTCGACCGCTCCGCCGAACGCTTGACTGCGACGCAACCGGACCTCGACGAAGACGAGTGTGTTGCCGTCACGGACGATGAGATCGATCTCGCCTCCGCGGCAGCGATAGTTACGGGCGACGATGGCGAGTCCGCGGGTGGTCAGGAATCGCGCCGCAAGCGCTTCAGCGGCGGCGCCGCTGTTCATTGCGGGCCTGTGTCACGCAGGCTCTGGCCGTCGTGAATCATCATGATCCGTCCTTCGCGAGCAAAGATGCGCGTCGGCAGGAGCGAGAGATGCCCGGTCGCACCCTCGAGCTCGATGCGGCTCGGCGGAACCGGATTGACCAGCAGCTCCGCGACCGCGAAAGCGTCCAGCCCAAGCGCATAGAGCCGCTCGAGGACCGGATCGTCGAAAGTTGCCCGCGGCAGGCGCGCAAACGCGGAATCGCCCGGATCGGCG
>VBCL01000387.1 GCA_005888865.1 Betaproteobacteria bacterium
GACCAGCGTGATCTGCGGCGCGACCAGTTGCGCGAGATCCTTGTCGCCAGTGGACACGAGCGACTCGATGCCCTGCGCTTCGGCTTTTCGCACCAGCGTACCGATGACGTCATCGGCCTCGACGCCGTCGACCATCAGCAGCGGCCAGCCTTCGACGCGGATCAGCTCGTGCAAAGGACCGATCTGGAGCGCGAGGCTTTCGGGCATCGGCGTTCTCGTCGCCTTGTATTCGGGGTACCACTCGTCGCGGAACGTCTTGCCCGGCGCGTCGAATACAGCGGCGAAGTAGTCCGGGTTGCCGTCGATGACCAATCGGCGCAACATGGCGACGACGCCCCGGATCGCGCCAGTCGGCTCGCCGCGCGAGGTGCGCAGGTCAGGCAGCGCGTGGAACGCGCGATACAAATACGACGAGCCGTCGACTAACACGAGTTTCGGCATGATTTTGACGAGCAAGATTCCCGAGGTGATCGACCCTCAGGCCATGTACTCGACCAACGGGCAGGAAGCGTGGCGGGTGCTCGGCATTATGGCAGAATTCGCGATCGCGACCGAGCGCCTGCGCGGCGTGCGCCCCGCGGTGAGCATGTTCGGCAGCGCGCGCATCAAGCCCGATCATCCCTACTACGGCAAGGCCGAGTGGATCGCGCGACTGCTCTCCGATGCCGGTTTCGCCGTGATCTCTGGCGGTGGACCCGGAACGATGGAAGCGGCCAACCGCGGCGCGCACGGTGGACGCTCACCCGCCGTCGGGCTCAACATCATGTTGCCCCACGAGCCGACCGGGAACAGCTATCAGGACGTCGGCATCAACTTCCGATACTTCTTCGCGCGCAAGATGATGTTCGTGCGCTTCGCCTCGGCGTACGTCGTCATGCCTGGAGGATTCGGGACGATCGATGAGCTGACCGAATGCCTGACGCTGGTGCAGACGGGAAAAAGCCGCAAGATACCGATCATCCTGGTCGGCGCCGAGTTCTGGCGGGGCTTACTCGACTGGATGCGCGACAAGCTCATTGGCGAAGGCATGATCAGCCCGGCCGATCTCGAGTTCATGCAAGTCATCGACGAACCCGAGGCGATCGTCGAAGCGATTTTCGACTACTACGAAAGTCGCGGATTCCAGCCGACGCGAGCGGAACGCGACAAGATGCTGAACCTCTAAGACGATATCGGAGTCGTCGCTGGCTCCTCGCTTTGCTAGAATGGGTTTGTTCCCCCTCGAAGCCCGTACCATGCGCTATTTTTACTTCGCGGCATCGACCATAGTCGCTGTCGGCATTGCGCTGTCAGCCGCCGCGGAAACAGCACCCCCGCCTCCCGCGCTCGAGCCCGTCCCCGAGGCGCCGCCACCGCCGCCCGAGATCGCCAACGATCCGGAGCTTCAGCCGCAAATCACGATCGTCCGGCGCGAAAATGAAACGCTCGAGGAGTACCGCGTCAACGGGCGGCTGACGATGGTCAAGGTCACCCCAAGACAGGGGCGCCCGTACTATCTCGTCGCGGGCGGCGCCGATGGCGCGTTTATCCGCCGCGACAGCCTCGATACGGGGCTCAGAGTCCCGTTGTGGGTGCTGTTCTCCTTCTGAGCTGATTCGAGAGCAACTCTGGAGATCGCGGCCGCCACCCTGCGGCCGCGCTGGAGAATGTCGGTCTATACCACCGTCACCGCCGAGGATCTCGCCGCATGGCTGACCCGCTACGCACTGGGTGCCGTGCAGGCCTTCGAGCCAATCGAGGCGGGCATCGAGAATACCAATTACTTTCTAACGACGGACAGGGGCAGGTACATCCTGACGCTCTACGAGCGTCTGCCGGCAGAGGAGCTGCCCTTCTACTTGAACCTCATGGCGCATCTTGCACGCGCCGGGGTCAAGGCGCCCGCGCCTGAGCCCGACCGCACAGGCGCGTTCTGGAGTTTCCTGAATGGCAAGCCCGCCGGGCTGGTGGCACGCCTCGACGGAGCGCCGGTCGGTCGCCCCGACGCGGCGCACTGCGCGGCAGTGGGCCAAGCGCTCGCCGAGCTGCACCTTGCAGCGAAGCAATATCGCGGGCGGCTCAACAACCGGCGCGGCCCGGGCTGGTGGCGTCAGGCGGCACGCGCGGTGCGGCCGCAATTGTCGCCGGAGCAAAACGCTCTGATCGGCGCCGAGCTCAAGTACCAGGCGGCCTTCGCCAAGAGAAAGCTGCCGCGCGCCGCGATCCACGGCGACCTGTTCTGCGACAACGTGCTCTTTGTGGGCAATCGCGTTTCGGGCATCATCGATTTTGGATTCGCCGCGACGGACGCGCTCGCCTACGATCTCGCGATCACCGTCAACGACTGGTGCCTCCAACCGGACGACACGCTTTCTGGACGTCTCGACCCGGAGCGCGTCCGGGCGCTGGTCAGCGCGTACAACGAGACGCGGCCGCTCGAGTTCGAGGAGCGTGCGCTGTGGGGTCCTTTGCTTCGGGCCGCTGCGCTGCGTTTCTGGTTGTCGCGGCTGTACGATTTGCATATCCCGCGACCCGGAGAGCTCACCCACGCCCACGATCCCGTGTCGTTCGAGCGCATCCTGAAGAGCCGTGTCGCGGCGGAACCGCGCTTTCCCGATTTGTGACGCCACCTGACGCGTCGCCGACCGCGATCCCGTTCGCGCGCCGCGAAGCGCGCCGCGGCATGTTCTGGCTGCGCGGTGCCTATGCGATGTTCCGGGCGGCGCCGCTGCCTTGGTTGTTGCTGCTTCTGACCTACGCTGTGCTGGTGACCCTCGCCGAGCTCGCGCCGTGGGCCTGGCTCAAGCTTGCCGCCTCGATACTGAAGCCTGTGTTTACCGTCGGCTTTCTCGCTGCGGCATGGAGCCAGGAGCGCGGAGGCAGGCCCGCGCTCGCTGACCTGTTCCGCGGCTTCCGCAGCAACCTCTGGGCGCTGCTGCCGCTCGGCATTGTCTTCTTCGCCGGGATAACGCTGGCAGTGTCGGCCACCTCGCTCGTCGACGGCGGAGCACTGATCGCATGGTTTTCGGGCGGGGAGAAACCGAGCGAAGAGCTGCAGCGAAGCGGCCGCTTGCAACTCGCGTTCCTGTTCGGCGCCGCGTGCGCACTGCCAACGCTGCTTGCGTGCTGGTTCGCGCCGGCGCTCGTAGTGTT
>VBCL01000388.1 GCA_005888865.1 Betaproteobacteria bacterium
ACTTCGATCGTCGCTCGGACGTCGGGGTCGCGCGGCCAATCCTCGAGCTCGCGCTCGAGCTTGCGCCGCCAGTTCGGATGCTCGTCGATGGTACCCGGCAGGTTGATCTGCTCGACCTGACCGAAGACATCTTCCATCGCGACCAGTAGAAGTTTCGACGGGGTGCGCGCTGCAAAGCGATGGACCGCGAGCGCGAGTGCCGGTGACCACGTGCGCGGATTCTCGATGCCCTCGAGCAGTCCCTCGTGCTCGAGGCCGCCGAGAATTCGGGTCCGGTCGGTCTGGCGCATCCCGCGCTGTGCATCCAGGGCGCCGGGTTCGCGAAATTGCCCGATCGCGTAACGCACGTCGAGATCCGAGCCTTGCCAGTAGCCGTGCAGGGTCGGCAGATCGTGCGTGCCCACCGACACGACGGCTTCGTGAAGATAACGGTCCGGCGGAACCGATTCGCCGCCGGGCCCGCTTTCGAAATATATCGGCCGCAACGAGAGAATGCCCGATCGGCGCATGCCCGCGACGACTTCGTCGGGCACGGTGCCGAGATCCTCGCCGACGACGAGACATTGGTTGCGCTGGCTCTCCAGCGCGAGGACACCGAGCAGGTCGTCGAAGGGATACAGCACGTAGGCGCCCGCCTCGGCGCCCGCGCCGTCGGGCACCCAGTACAGGCGCAGCAGCCCCATCACGTGATCGATGCGCAGCGCACCGGCCGCTCTCATGTTTCGTCGCAGCGTGGCGATGAAAGGTCCATACGCCGCGTCGCGAAGGCGATCCGGAATGAGTGGCGGCAATCCCCAGTTCTGGCCGGCGGGCTGGTAGATATCGGGCGGCGCGCCGACGGCTGCCGCCGACGCATACAGACCGGGATCCGACCAGCGCTCCGAGCCGCCCGGGTCGATCCCTACCGCGAGGTCCTGGAGGAGGCCGACACTCAAGCCTCGCCGTGCCACGCGCGACGCTGCGGCGTCGAGCTGCGCCTCGAACTGCCACTGAAGGTAGGCATAGAACTCGACGCGCTCGACGTGCTCCGCGGCGAAGCGCGCCGCGCCCTCGCCGTGCGCGTCCCGAAAGCGTTCGGGCCATCGGCGCCAGTCGGCGGCGCCCGGCAGGCCCTCGGCGCGGAGCGTTTCAGACAGCGCATCGAAGAGCGCGTGGCCGCGCAAGGCCTCGCCACCGGTGGCGAGGAACGCCTCGAACGCTGCGTCGCGCGCATCGTGGGTGCCGCGATGGCGATCCCGGAAAGAGCGATAGAGAAGCTCCAGGATTTCACGCTTCGCCGCGGCGAGCGCGACGAAATCGACCAGCGTGCTTTCGCGGAGCGCCTGCAAGCGCGCCTGGAAACGCGGATCGGCAACCGCACGTCGCGCCGGCTCGCAGCTCGCGAACTCGGGAATCGCCTCGATATCGAGGTAGAGCGGATTGCCGAAGAGCCGGCTCGACGGACTGTAGGGGCTTGCGCGCTCGGGCTCGATCGCTTTCAGCGCGTGCAGCGGGTTCAACCCGATCGCATCCGCACCGGCGTCGGCGGCGAAGTCGATCAAGGTGGTGAGATCGCGGAAGTCGCCGCTGCCCCAGTTGCGTCGCGACCTCAGCGAAGGAAGCTGCACGGCGAATCCCCAGACGCGGCCGTCGCCAGTCAGCGCTGGCGGCCGATAGCAGCGCCTCGGTGCGACGATGAGCGTCATCGCCGCGCGCTCGGCCTCGGTCTCGCCGTCGAGCTCGAAGCGGTGATAACCCGCCTGAACCGCGACGCCTGCTGCCGACAGGTCGAAGCGATAGCGCACGACGCGCGCCTCGCCGATGCGATGCTCGGCCATCACCGGCGAGCGTTCCGGCACCAGCGTCCCGCGCACCACTTCCCCGTTCTCGCGAGTGAGCGTCCATCCCATCTCGCGCGCTGCAAGCGCGGCGGGCAGCGTCACGGCGATGGCGAGCACTGGCTCGTCTTCCGTGAACACCGCCACCGGCGCGAGGCGCCGCGTCCAGGCGCGCCGCTCGTAATCCGCCAGTGCTGCGCTCGCTTGGGCGTCGGTCGTCGCCTCGATGCCCATCGCACCGAGCAGCGTGCGCTTGGTCACGGCGCTGGTGACGTGGCGCACCCCGGTGACGTCGAAGTATTCCGGCAGGATCCCCGCAAGCGCCGCGAGGCGATCGAGCGCGGTGTGGGCGTCCACACCGTTCGCCCTGAGCGTGTCGAAGGGTGAACGGCCGTTGTGGTTCGACAGGCTCACCACGAACGACCTAAGTTAACCGAGTCGTTCATGGCGTCTGCAGGTACCAGCGCGCAGACCAGGATTCGAGGCCTTCCGAGGACTCCGCGCCTGCCGGTGTCGCGTGGATCAGGCGTCCGGGCGGCGCCGGCGCCGCGAGCGCCTGCTCGCCCAGGTTCGCCAGGAGCGTCAACCGCTCGCCCCGATCGCCCGACCATGTGACCTCGAAGGCGGCATCGGCGAGTATGCGGGCCTGAC
>VBCL01000094.1 GCA_005888865.1 Betaproteobacteria bacterium
CGTTTTACATTTGTCCGCGCATCAATCCCGACGGCGCCGAATGGGCGCTTGCGGACAAGCCGAAGTACGTGCGATCCAGCACCCGCAGCTATCCCTACGACGAGGACGCCATCGAGGGGTTGACGGTCGAGGACGTCGACGGCGACGGCCGGATCCTGCAGATGCGTATCCGGGATCCCAACGGTCTGTGGAAGGCGCATCCTCAGGAACCGCGCCTGATGATCCGTCGCGAGCCGACCGAGGTCGGCGGAACCTATTACCGCATCCTTCCCGAAGGGCGTCTCGAGGGCTACGATGGTTTCACGTTAAAGGTGAAGAGACCGCGACAAGGAATTGATCTAAATAGAAATTTTCCTGGAAATTGGCGCCAAGAGTTCGAACAGCTCGGCGCCGGACCGTTTCCGACATCCGAACCCGAGGTGAGGGCGGTTGCAGAGTTCGTCGTTGGCCATCCCAACATCATGGGCGGCGTCGCGTTCCATACCTGGAGCGGTGTGCTGCTGCGGCCGTTCGATCATCTGCCCGACACCGAAATGCATGCCGAGGACCTCTGGCACTATCAACGCGTGGGCGCGAAAGGCACCGAGCTCACCGGCTATCCGAGCATCTCTGTCTACCACGAGTTCCGATATCACCCGAAGCAGGTCATCGGCGGCGCGTTCGACTGGGTCTACGACCACTTCGGGATGTTCAGCTGGGTGGTCGAGATCTGGAGCCCGATGCGCGAGGCCGGGCTCGAGAAGTATCCCTACATCGACTGGTTTCGCGATCACCCGGCCGAAGACGACCTCAAGATCTTTCGGTGGAGCGAGGAAAAACTCGGCGGCCAGGCACACGTCGCCTGGAAGGCTTTCCAGCACCCCGAGCTGGGGCCTGTCGAGATCGGCGGCTGGAACCGCTTCCATGCCTTCGGCAATCCGCCGCTGCAGCTCCTCGAGCGCGAGGTTGCGCGCTTTCCCAAGTGGATTCTGTGGCAGGCACTGCAGTCGCCCAAGCTCGAGCTGGTCGTTGCCGACGCACAGCCCCTCGGTGATGGAACCTGGCGCGTTCGGCTGGTCGTGCAGAACACGGGGTGGTTGCCGAGCTACGTGAGCAAACGCGCGCTGGAACGCAAAGTCGTTCGCGGCGTGGTCGCCGAAATCTCACTTCCAGCCGGTGCAGGGCTGGCGACCGGTAAACGCCGCGAGGACATCGGTCAGCTCGAAGGCAAGGCCTACAAGCACACCGGGATTTCGTTCTGGCCGGACTATCATGTCACCGACGACCGCGCCAAGATCGAGTGGATCGTGCGCGGCAAGACGGGCGACGTGGTCGAAGTCGTTGCCCGACATGAGCGTGCTGGAACCGTGCGCGCCTCCGTGGCGCTGCGGTAAACGGAAGAAAGGACAGCATGGCGCGAGTCGTCGGCTTCGGCGGATTGTTCTTCAAATCGCCCGACCCGGAACGGTTGCTGGCGTGGTACGCCAAGTGGCTCGGCATCGGTGACGGCAAATCGTCGGTCGAATTCCAGGCGGGCGCGTTGCCGCAGCGCTCCTTCATCGTGTGGAGCCCGTTTCCGGAAGCGACCGATTATTTCAGGCCCTCCGCGCGCGAGTTCATGTTCAACCTGATCGTGGACGATCTCGACGCGGCCCTCGGCCAGGTGCATCTCGGCGGCGCGCAAGTCGTCGGAGAGGTCGAGGAGCACGAGTACGGACGCTTCGGCTGGTTCGTCGATCCCGACGGCAACAAGGTCGAGTTGTGGCAACCGGCGCCGCAAGGCAGCGAACGTTGACATTGCGGCAGGCACGGTCGAACGGAGGAGGGCGCCCGGCCACGCGCGCGCTTGGCCTCGGGCTGCTGATCGGCGCACTCGCGCTGTGCGGCTGTACCTCTGCACCCGGACCAGGGCGCGCGGGACTCTCGCGCATCGATCACATCGTGGTGATTTACGCCGAGAACCGGAGCTTCGACCATCTCTATGGCTTGTTTCCCGGCGCGGATGGGATCGCCAACGCCACGCCGGCGCAATACACCCAACTCGACCACGACGGCACGCCGCTGACGCAGCTGCCACCCGTGTGGACGGCCGACGGCAAGCCCGACACGCGGTTTCCCACGACGCTGCCGAATCGGCCATTCCGGATCGACGCGCCGCCGGTATCGAAAGGCCTCGACCAGATCGTTCCGAGTCCGATCCACCAGTTCTGGCAGAACCGGGAGCAGATCGCGGGCGGCGCCAACAATAAATTCGTCGCGATGACGAATGTCGGCGGCTGGGTGATGGGCTATTTCGACGGATCGCAACTCAAGGTCTGGCAGTGGGCGCGCGAGTACACGCTCGCCGATCATTTTTTCATGGGTGCGTTCGGGGGGTCGTTCCTGAATCACCAGTGGCTGGTCTGCGCATGCACGCCGGTGTTCAGGGACGCCCCCGCGTCGTTGCGCGCGCAGCTCGACGAAGGCGGGCGGCTCAAGAGGCGGCCCAACTCGCCGACATCGGTCCTGAACGGACCGGTGCAGGTGTTTGATGGTGCAGTGAGCCCTGCTCCCGATGACTATGTCGTCAACACGTCGCAACCGCCTTACCAGCCGAGCCTGGCGCCGCCGGCAGCCGATGGCAACCGCGATTTCGCAGATCCGGCGCGCTATCCACTGCCGCCGCAGACCCAGAAGACCATCGGCGACACGCTGTCGGCGAAGGGCGTCAGCTGGGCATGGTACGCGGGCGCGTGGAACGCCGCGCTCGCCGACGGCCGGCAGGAACCGAAGGCAAAGCGGGCGATCATCTATAACCGCGACGCGGGCAGCCCGAACTTCCAGGCGCATCACCAGCCGTTCAACTATTTCGCACGCTTCGCGCCCGGAACGGCCGATCGTGCGCAGCATCTGCGGGACGGCGATGACTTCGTCGCGGCGATCGACGCTGGCACGCTGCCGCAGGTGGCGTTCTACAAGCCGCCGGGTCGTTTTACGCAGCACCCGGGCTACACCGATCTGATGAGCGGCGACGCGCACGTTGCCGACCTGCTCGAGCACCTGCGGCGGAGCCCGCTATGGTCGAGCACCGCGATCATCGTGACCTACGACGAAAATGGTGGCTTCTGGGATCACGTGCCGCCGCCCAAGGGCGACCGCTGGGGACCGGGAACGCGCATCCCGTCGATCGTCATCTCGCCGTTCGCGAAGCGCGGCTACGTCGATCACACGCCCTACGATACAACCTCGATCCTCAAGCTCATTACCCGCCGTTTCGATCTCGAGCCGCTGCCCGGCGTGCGTTCGGGTGCAGGCGACCTGACCGCCGCGTTCGATTTCGGCAATTAGCTCCGCGTCGAGACGTGGCGAACGAATCGAGCCGGCCGGCGTGGAGGAGCGTCCCGGCAGGGGTGTGGACACTGGGATTCGTGTCGCTCCTCATGGACACATCCTCGGAGTTGATTCACAGCCTGCTTCCGCTGTTTCTGGTCACTACGCTCGGCGCGTCGACGCTCGCCGTCGGCATCATCGAGGGCATCGCCGAAGCCACCGCGCTCATCACCAAGGTTTTCTCCGGTTATCTGTCCGATTACTTCCGCAACCGCAAGGTGCTGACGGTCCTGGGTTACGGGTTGGCGGCGGTGACCAAGCCGATGTTTCCGCTCGCGTCCTCGCTCGGCTGGGTTGTCTGCGCGCGTTTCGTCGATCGCGTCGGCAAGGGCATTCGCGGAGCGCCGCGCGACGCGCTGATCGCTGATATCACGCCCGCGCACGCCCGAGGCGTCGCCTACGGCGTGCGGCAGACGCTCGACACCGTCGGGGCGATCGCCGGGCCGGCGCTTGCCATCGTCGCGATGCTCTGGCTCGCCGACAATTTCCGCACCGTGTTCTGGTTCGCGGTCGTGCCCGCGGCTGCGTCGGTCGCGCTGCTTATTTTCGGCGTTCGCGAGCCGGAACGTCCTGTCGATCTTCAGGAGCGGCCGCCACCGGTCAGCATGGCGGACATCAAGCGGCTCTCCGTGCCTTACTGGTGGGTTGTCGGCGTCGCGGCGCTAATGACGCTGGCGCGATTCTCGGAGGCGTTCCTGGTGTTGCGCGCCCAGAGCGTAGGCATGGCGCTCGCCTGGGTGCCTCTGGTCATGGTGGTGATGAGCCTCGTCTATGCGCTGGTGTCGTATCCGGCCGGCGTCTGGATGGACCGCGGCCGCGCCCGGGGCATCCTCGGTGCCGGAATGTTCGCGCTGGTCGTGGCCGATTTGATCCTCGCCCGCGCGGCTTCGGCCGGAGAGGTGCTTGGCGGCGTCGCCGTGTGGGGGGTGCACATGGGCCTCACGCAGGGTGTCCTCGCGGCCCTGGTGGCCCAAACCGCGCCTGCGGACCTCCGTGGCACGGCTTTCGGGCTTTTCAACTTGGTCAGCGGCGCCGCCATGCTCGTCGCCAGCGGGCTGGCAGGCTGGTTATGGGACCTCTACGGCCCGGCGCGAACGTTTCAGGCCGGGGCGGTCTTTACGCTGCTCGCCTGGTCGGCACTGTTGGTGCAGAACCGAGTCAGCCCCCGGCGCAAGTAATGGCGAAGGCAGGGCGACCCTAACGGCGGCCGTCGTTGGCGGAGCTTCGAAGAACTGGCTCCGAGATTGGTAACGACGACCCGGGGGTTGGGTAATGCGGTTGGCCGTCTCATCTGGGCGCCCTGCGCGTCATATCCTGATTGCGTATAATTTATATTATGTTAAATCAATGAATGAACTGTGACTTTAAATGAGATCTCCCTCTCAGTTCATTGATTCAACATAGTATACCGCACGGATGTAGCCCTGCTTCCCCAGCATTATTATTTGGCTCCTGGCTAGTCGCGGACGCAGAAACGCGCGATCGCGTCGATGACAGCGTCGTCCTCACCGGCGGCGGACGCGCATTCGAATGTGATTGCCGGATGCTTCTCGGCGGCGGACGCGCATTCGAATGTGATTGCCGGATGCTTCTCGCGCAATCTTGCTACGAGCGCAGGCAAGTCCCGGCGCAGATGTCCGCCCTGGCCAAAGAAAATCGGCACGATCCGGATCGTATCGACGCCCCCCGCCACAAGCTCCGCCGCTGCGCCGTCCAGGTCCGGCTGCATCAACTCGAGGAAGGCGAGCCTAACCGGCGTTGCCGGCGTCAATGTGCGCACTCGATCGATCAGCGCTTCGAAGGGCTCGGCCCATAGGGGATCCCGAGCTCCGTGTGCGAACAGAATCAGCCCGCGCGCCACGCGTCTTTCCGGTCGGACGTTCGCGAACCCTTGGCACGTAGACGCGGCCCGGCCCAGTTCTTATGTCTCAAAGCTATCACGTAATCGCCAAGCATTCCTTTTCCACATAACGAGCGGCCGGTAGGCTGTCCGTGTCCGAAGCCCAATCAATAAAAATGTATCGCTACGACTCTCACGATCACCGCTTCGTTGCCGAACGCGTCGCCCAGTTTCGCGACCAGACCCGACGTTTTCTCGCCGGCGAGCTGACCGAGGACGAGTTCCGGCCGCTGCGCCTGCAAAACGGGCTGTACATCCAGAAGTACGCGCCGATGCTGAGGGTCTCGATTCCGTACGGCGTGCTCTCGTCGACCCAGCTGCGCAAGCTCGCGCACATCGGGCGCAAGTATGACAGAGGCTACGGCCACTTCACCACGCGCCAGAACATCCAGTTCAACTGGCCCCGGCTCGAAGACACCCCCGATATCCTGGCCGAGCTGGCCTCGGTCGAGATGCATGCGATCCAGACCAGCGGCAATTGCGTGCGCAACATCACCGCCGATCATTTCGCAGGCATCGCCGCCGACGACATCATCGATCCGCGGCCCTACTCCGAGCTCTTCCGGCAATGGGCAGCTTTCCACCCCGAGTTCGCGTATCTGCCGCGCAAGTTCAAGATCGCGGTGTCGGGGTCGCCGATCGATCGTGCGGCAACATTGGTGCACGACATCGGCGTGCACGCGGTGCGAAACGCCGCGGGCGAGATCGGGTTCCGCGTGCTCGTCGGCGGCGGGCTCGGCCGCACACCGATGATCGGGCACGTCATCCGTGAGTTCCTGCCGCGCGAGGAGATCCTCAACTACTTCGACGCTGTCTTACGCGTCTACAACCGCTTCGGTCGCCGCGACAACAAGTTCAAGGCCAGGATCAAGATTCTGGTCAAGGACATGACGCCGGAAGTGTTCGCACGACACGTCGAGACCGAGTGGGAACGGCTTCGGGGTGGCCCGGCCACCGTGCCCGACGAGGAAATCGCTCGACTGTCCGCGTCCTTCACGCCGCCGCCGTACGAGCAACTGCCGGGTGACGATGCGAGCTTTCGGGCCGCGGTCGCCGACAACCGCGGGTTCGGCAACTGGGTCAAGCGCAACGTCTTCCCGCACAAGGTTGCGGGCTACGCCGCGGTCACGCTGTCGCTCAAGAAAACCGGCGTGCCCCCGGGTGATGCGACCTCTGACCAGATGGACGCGGTCGCCGATCTCGCCGACGCGTACAGCTTCGGCGAGCTGCGCGTCTCGCACGAGCAGAACCTTATTTTCACCGACGTGAAGCAGGCGGCGCTCCTCGCGCTTTGGGGCGAGCTCAAGGCGCTGGGCTTCGCCACGCCCAACATCGGGTTGCTCACCGACATCGTTTGCTGCCCAGGCGGGGATTTTTGCTCGCTCGCCAACGCGAAGTCGATCCCGATCGCCGAAGCGATCCAGCGCCGCTTCGACGATCTCGATTATCTGTACGACATCGGCGAACTCGATCTGAACATCTCCGGCTGCATGAACGCTTGCGGCCATCACCACGTCGGCAACATCGGCGTGCTCGGCGTCGACAAGAACGGCTCCGAGTGGTACCAGGTTTCGATCGGCGGCGCGCAGGGCGAATCGGCGTCGCTGGGCAAGGTCATCGGCCCTTCTTTCGCGGCGAGCGAAATGCCCGACGTCGTCGCCACTCTGATCGAAGTTTATATCGAGCGCCGTCACGAGGACGAGCGTTTCGCCGACACGGTCAGCCGGCTGGGCATCGACCCGTTCAAGGAGCGCGTCTATGCCGCAGCTCATTAAAGACGGCGCGATCGCCGACGACCGCTGGACGCTGCTACGCGAGGCGACCTCCCTCGCGGACGTCCCGAATGGCGAGCCCGCGATCGTCCCGCTGGCGTTGTGGCTCGCGCAACGTGACGCGCTGCGCGCGAGAAGCGAGATCGGCGTCTGGCACAAGCCCGCCGACGATCCGGATCTGCTCGCCCCTGATTGCCCTGCCCTGCCGCTGATCGCGATCGACTTTCCACAATTCACCGATGGCCGCGGGTACTCGATCGCTCGGCTCCTCCGCGAGAGACACCGCTTTGAGGGCGAGCTGCGCGCGATCGGCGACGTGTTGCGCGATCAGCTCTACTACCTGTCGCAGTGCGGCTTCAATGCCTTCGCGGTGCGCGCCGACCGCAATCTCGAGGACGCGCTCAAGGGCTTGACTGACTTCAGCGACAACTACCAGGGGACGTTCGCTCGACCGGTGCCACTGTTTCGCCGGCGCCTCGCGCAGGACGCGCCGGAGTCGTTGCCTTCCGCAGGTCCCCACCCATGAGCCTGGATCGTCGCCTCACCGATCTGACCGCCCTGCTCCATCGAATCGCGGTGCAATATCGCGCTTGCGCCTTCGCGAGCAGCTTCGGTGCCGAGGACATGGTGTTGCACGACATCATTGCCAAGCACGCGCTGCCGATCACGGTTTTCACGCTCGACACCGGACGGCTGCCTGGGGAAACCTACGCGCTGATGGATCGGGTGCGCGAACACTATGGCCTGCCGATCGAGGTGTACTACCCCGACGCCCGGGCGCTGGAAGCGTATGTCCGCGGCAACGGTATCAACGCGTTCTACCGGAGCGTCGAGCTCCGCCAGGATTGCTGCGCCATCCGCAAGGCGGCGCCGCTGGCGCGGGCGCTCGCAGGCCGGGACGCATGGATCAGCGGCCAGCGCCGCGCGCAGTCGATCACGCGCCGCGACCTGGCGATCGAGGAATTCGACGCCGAGCACCGGCTGCCCAAGTTCAATCCGCTGGCGGACTGGGGCGACGACGAGGTCTGGGGTTATCTCCGGGCGCACGAGGTGCCAACCAACCCACTGCATGCGCGCGGCTACCCGAGTATCGGCTGCGCGCCGTGCACGCGGGCGATCGAACCCGGCGAAGACCTTCGCGCCGGACGTTGGTGGTGGGAGCAGCCGGAGCACAAGGAATGCGGGTTGCATCGCCGCCCGCTCGACGTCGCCGTGCGCGTCGAGACGCTCGAGGCGGTGTCATGAGTGATGTCGCCTTCCTCGAACCCCCGATACGCGACGCGTTGGAAGCGGCGCCCGCCGATGCGCATCACCTCGGCTGGCTCGAATCCGAGGCGATCCATATCCTGCGCGAAGTTGCGGGCCAGTGCAGTAACCCTGCCCTGCTCTTCTCGGGCGGCAAGGATTCCCTGGTGCTGCTGCGCCTCGCTGAAAAGGCGTTCCGGCCGGGCCGCTTCCCGTTTCCCCTCCTCCATATCGACACCGGCCACAACTTTCCGGAAGTCATCGCATTCCGTGATCGACGTGCCGCGGAGCTGGGAGAGCGGTTGATCGTACGCTCCGTCGAGGATTCGATCGCGCGCGGCCGTGTCGTGCTCGCCCGGCCCGATGAGAGCCGCAATCGACATCAATCGGTGACGCTGCTCGACGCCATCGAGGAATTCGGCTTCGACGCATGCATCGGCGGCGCGCGACGCGACGAGGAAAAGGCACGCGCCAAGGAACGGATCTTCTCCTTCCGCGACGCTTTCGGCCAGTGGGACCCGAAGAACCAGCGCCCGGAGCTGTGGAACCTCTACAACGCGCGCGTGCACAAAGGCGAGCACGTGCGGGTGTTTCCCATCAGCAACTGGACCGAGCTCGACATCTGGCAGTACATCGCGCGCGAGCGGCTTGCCGTGCCGGAAATCTATCTGGCGCACGTCAGGCCAGTCGTGCGTCGCGGCGCTCAGCTCGTCGCGGTGACGTCGCTCACCCAGCCGCGCGAGCGTGAGATCGTCGAAGAAATCTCGGTGCGCTTCCGCACGGTGGGCGATATCACCTGTACCGCACCGGTCGCATCAAGCGCCGCGACGCTCGAAGCAATCATCGCCGAGACCGCCGCGACGACGATCACCGAACGTGGCGCGACGCGGCTCGACGATCAGACGCACGAAGCGTCGATGGAGCTCCGGAAGCGCGAGGGCTACTTCTGATGTCCGCGCGTGACGCCTTCCAGACGCTCGACCACGGCGTACTGCGGTTTCTCACCGCGGGAAGCGTCGACGACGGCAAGAGCACGCTTATCGGGCGGCTGCTCTACGACACCAAGACGGTCCTCGCCGACCAGCTCGTCGCCATCGAGCGAACGTCGCGGCGGCGCGGCCAGGTCCTCGACCTGTCGCTCCTCACCGATGGGCTGGTTGCCGAGCGCGAGCAAGGCATCACCATCGACGTCGCGTACCGCTACTTCGCGACGCCGTCGCGCAAGTTCATCGTCGCGGATGCGCCGGGCCACGAACAGTACACGCGAAACATGGTGACCGCTGCAAGCACGGCGCAACTCGCGATCCTGCTGGTCGACGCGCGTCAGGGCATCGTGACGCAAACCCGCCGGCACGCGACGCTCGCCTCGCTGCTCGGCATCTCGCACATCGTGGTCGCGGTCAACAAAATGGATCTTGTCGACTATCGCGCCGAAACTTTTGCCGGAATCGTCGCCGACTTTCTCACGTTCGCCGAGCGGAGCGCCATCGGCGGCGTGCGATTCGTGCCGATCTCGGCGCTCGCGGGGGACATGGTGGTCGACCGCGGCGAAAACCTGGGCTGGTACGATGGGCCCACGCTGCTCGAGATCCTGGAGCGTGCCGAGGTGCCGGCCGCGCCGACCCATGCGCCACTGCGACTGCCGGTGCAATACGTGAGTCGGCCCACCGCCACCGAGCCGCGCAGCTACCTGGGGCGCATCGAATCAGGGTCGATCGCAGTCGGCGACCGGATCCGCGTCCTGCCGTCGGGCAGGAGCACGGAGGTGCGCTCGCTCCGGACGGCCGACGGCGTGCGCCAGCGCGCGGGGCTCCACGCCGCGGTCGCGCTCACGCTCGCCGACGAGCTCGATATCTCGCGGGGCGATCTGATCGCGCACGACGATCGCGCGCCGGAGGAGCAACGAACGCTCTATGCGACCGTGTGCTGCCTGGGTGACGCGCCGCTGGACGCCGGTCGAAAGTACCTGCTGCGACACAATACGCGCGAGGTTCGCGCCCGCATCGATCACATCGGCTATCGCTGGAACATGTCGAACCAGCAGCACGAGCCTGCGCCAACGGGGCTCGCGATGAACGACATCGCCCGCGTCGGGCTGACACTCGCGCAACCGGTCTTCCCCGATCGCTACGCCGACAATCGCGCGACGGGGAGCTTCATTCTCATCGATGAGGCCACGAACAACACCGTCGCTGCGGGGATGGTGGCATGAGCGCGGCGCGAGAAGTTAAGGCGCGAAGCGCTCGGCGCCGCGCGAATGCCGAGGCGGTCGACGCGCGAGCTTACAACCTGCGTTGCTGGCACAAGGAGGCCGCATGAGCGGCGTCGTCTATCTCGTTGGCGCCGGACCCGGCGCGCCGGACCTGCTCACGCTGCGCGCGGCGAAACTGCTCGCGAAGGCCGACATCGTCTTCCACGATGCGCTGGTGCATCCCGATACGGTGGCGCTCGCCACCCGCGCCGAAAAGGTCCCCGTCGGCAAACGCTGCGGGAAACACTCCACCGCGCAGAAGTTCATCAACAAACGGCTCGTCGACGCGGCGCAGACTCACGCGATCGTCGTTCGCCTCAAAGGCGGCGATCCGATGCTCTTCGGTCGCGCCCAGGAAGAAATTGCCGCGCTCGAGGCGGCCGGCGTGCGCTACGAGGTCGTGCCGGGTGTCACCGCTGCGCTCGCGGCTGCGGCCGAGCTCGGGATCTCGCTCACGCAGCGCGGGGTGGCTCGCAGTGTCGCCTTCGTCACGCCGCGTATTGCCGAAGGCGAGCCGCCAAGCGACTGGGCACAGAGCATGGCTGCGGCCGACGCCGGCGCGATCTATATGGGCTCCGGCCAGGCGGAGCAGATCGCCGCAGCGCTCATCGCCGCGGGCAAGCCTCCTACAACGCCCATTGCGATCGTCGAGAGCGCCTCGCTCGCGGAATCCCATAGGATCTTTGCCACGCTTGCCTCGCTGCCGCGTTTCGCCAGCCAATTTTCGGGGCCCGCGGTCATCCTGCTCGGACCGCAGTTTCGAGCACGGGCACAAAGTGTACGCAACAGTGCCGTGGAAGAAGACTCGGTTCCCGCGCCCCGCCGGCGCGCACTAAACAGTACGGATTGACTTCGGTCCCTTCGGGGCAAGCGGCTCTCCATTGCGCTGCAAAGAGCTTGTTGACAGAGCACAGGCCTAATGTATAGTTTGTTGACTTACTTCATAAACATTAGCCGTGAAATTCTCGAAGAAAAGCGAATACGGGCTCCGGGCGCTGATCGAGCTGACCAAGAACTACGGCCGTCCGATCACACGGCAACAGATCGGAGAGCGCCAGAACGTTCCGGTGGTCTTTCTCGAGCAGATTCTGCTGCGTCTCAAGCACGCCGGCCTGGTGGCCAGCACCCGGGGCGTCCAGGGGGGTTACGCCCTCATCAAGCCGCCATCGAAGGTCACGCTCGGACACGTCATCCGGATCCTCGATGGGCCTCTGGCTCCGATCGGGTGCGTGAGCAAGACTGCTTATCAGAAATGCCTGGACTGTCCCTACGCGACGAAGGCCCACTGCCCTTTGCAGCGTGTCATGGGCGACGTGAGAAACGCGATCGCCGATATCCTGGATAACTACAGCCTCGAAGATTTCATTTCCGGGATGAACGGATCACGTCGATCCCCGGTACACCGTACGACGGCTCGCCGATAATCGGAGACTTGAGATGCTTTCCCTCGATACCGCAGTGCTGGTTCTTGCCGGGATAACGTTGCTGGCGGCCTTCGTCAATGGCGCGCTCGGTTACGGGTTTTCCTCGCTCACCGTGCCCGTTGCGCTCGTTTTCTACACGAACCGCATCCTGAACCCCGCCCTGGTGGTGATCGAGGTTTTCATCAACCTGTACGTTCTGTTCATCAATCGCCAAAGTGTTCCGGCGGTATGGAAACGGGTGTTCCCGATCCTCATCGGGCTCGCGCCGGGTGTCGCGATCGGAAGCTATCTACTGGCCTCGCTTCATCCCGGCTGGATCAAGGTTGTGACTTATGCCGTTCTTCTTCCTCTCATCCTGGTCCAGGCGGCGGGCTTGAGAAAGCCGATCCGGTCGGAACGGCTCATCGGTCTTCCTTTCGGAATGGGGCTTGGCTTCCTGTATTCCGTCACTACGGTCTCCGGCCCGCCCTTGGCGATCCTGTTCAACAATCAAGGCCTGGTCAAAAAAGAGTTTCGGGCGGGTCTCGGATTGATTCGCGTCGCAGAGTCGAGCCTGACCGCGATCGTGTACTACCATCTTGGCCTGTTTGCAGTGGAAAGCCAGAGCGTGCTGTGGACGATCGTTCCCAGCGTTCTGGTTGGCATACCGCTTGGCGCCTACCTCATCCGACGCCTCGATGCCGAGACGTTTCGCCGCATCTGCATGAGCTTCGATACCTGGGTCGTCGGATTCGGTCTCTCACGGGTGCTGATCGAGCTGAAATTGATGGAGAGCCCGTGGGCTTACAGTGTCATGGCCGTCGCCATTCTGGTGGACTGCTATCTCTTATACGTCTTTTTCAAGGTACAGAGACCCGCCGCAAGGACCTCTGAGGCGCTTCGGACTCCGCTGACAGCAAGCAGCCGTGCTGGCCCGTAACCTGACAGGACACCAACGACGGCAGCCTGAGTTGCGACGGTTGCGCTCGCAGTGGCTGACGTGAAGTTCCTCGCCTGAGACTCAAGTCGGCCGGCTCTCGCCGCCCACTGCGGTATCATCGCCTTTGCCCGCGTCTCGCGCGGCGCGACTCTGTTTTGTTCTGCCATGACCCTCGCGTTGTTCGACCTGCCCCGACCCGAGCAACGGAGGTGGCTCGCCGAGCGGCTGGCGCGACCCGCGCCCGCGTCCGCCCTGAACCTTTCCGACGGATTCCGGCTTCCCGGTCGCGACGGCGCGCCAACGCCTGCGGCCGTGCTCGTGCCGTTGATCAATCGCGACGAGGAGCTTACGGTTCTGTTCACCGAGCGCAGCCGCGACCTGCCCGATCATCCCGGACAGATCAGCTTCCCCGGCGGGCGCATCGAGCGCGAAGACACTGACGAGGGCGTGGCCGCGTTACGCGAGGCGCACGAGGAAATCGGCCTGCCGCGCGAGCGCGTGACGCTTCTCGGCCGACTCGCAGAATACGAGACGGTCACCGGTTATCGGGTCACGCCGGTGGTCGGCTGGGTCGAGCCACCGTTCGAGGTGAGGGCGGATCCGATCGAAGTCGCCGACGTGTTCGAGGTGCCCCTCGCATTTCTCCTGGAACCTTCGAATCAGCAGCGCCATTTCCGGATGGTCGGGGACCGGCGCCGCGATTACTACGCGATCCCGTACGGAGAGCGCTACATCTGGGGCGCGACCGCGGCGATGCTCCTGATCCTCGATCGCACGCGGCGGGCCGCGTAACGGGGGCGCCTAAAGCCGATGCCGCTCCTTCGGGTCGTGGAGTGCAGAATATTGCGCACTAGAGTTTGTCCTCGACGGGTGTAATCTAGCCACTCATGTTCTGGAGATGAACGTGCACCGCTGGCTCTTCCTGTTGATTGCGACCTGCCTCGCTTTCGTCTGCGTGGATGTCGTCAGCGCGCAAGACTCGGCCTCGGATTCAGCCGCAGCGCTCCACGCGAAGTACACCGCGCTGCGCGCGGATCTCAACCAAAGCGCGTTCGACCGACCGCTTCACCTGGAGTCGGCGGAGACCCCGGACGAGCTCAGTGGCGATGTCCACGCGCTGATCAGCTATCCCTTTCCGGCAGTGCGCGCAGCACTCAACGGGGCGCAGCGCTGGTGCGACATCCTGATCCTGCACTTGAACATCAAGGGATGCCGCGCTGCGGGTCCCGCACCCGAGACCGGGCTCAGGGTATACGTCGGCAGGAAATTCGACGAGCCGCTGAAGGCGGCGCACAAGGTGGAGTTCGACTACCGCGTCGCAGCCGAGGCTCCCGACTATTTCAGGCTCGTGCTGAACGCGGGACAGGGCCCGTTCGGCACCCGGAACTACCGGATCGTGCTTGAAGCCGTGCCCGTCGACCGGGAACGGACTTTCCTCCACCTGTCGTACGCGTACGGTTACGGCGTATCGGCGAAGATCGCGATGCAGACCTACCTGCGCACGTTCGGAAGCCAGAAAGTGGGTTTCACGGTCACCGAACGGCGTGCCGACGGCCAGCCCGTGCGGGTGGACGGGCTCCGCGGAGCGCTCGAACGCAACGTCATGCGCTATTACCTGGCGATCGACGCCTATCTTGCGGCGTCAACCTCTCCTCCGCAGGAACAGCTCGAAGAGCGGCTGCGAGACTGGTTCGAATCCACCGAGCGCTACGCGCTACAGCTGCACGAGGTCGATCAGAACGAGTACCTGGAAATGAAACGCAGGGAGTGCGCGCTCCAGGCTTCACAGCGTTAGGGCTAGCCGCCTTAGGGCTAGCCGCCTGACGGCCGCCGTCGCAGCATCTGGATCATCACGAGCGAGAGCACGATTTCGTCGCGCTGATTCTTCACCTCGTAGCGAAAGCGCGCAACGCCGCGGTCGCGCTGCGTCCGCGACGGGCGTGCGTCGAGAAGGGTGAACTCGCAACGCAGACTCTCGCCCGGGCGCACCGGCTTGTGCCAGCGCAGCTCGTCGAGACCGATACCCGCGATCGCAGACTTGTCGAACATGCCGGTGCGGAGCACCAGCGTCCACGCCAGCGCCGCGGTCTGAAAACCTCCCAGCACGATGCCGCCGAAGACCGAATCGCGCGCCGCCACCGGATCGAGATGAAAGTATTGCGGGTCGTACCGACGCGCGAAGGCGAGCGCCTCCTCTTCGCTGATTGTTTGCGTCGGGCTGGTATAAGTGTGCCCGGGTTCGAAGTCGTCGAGGTAATAGTCCGCCAAGGCTTGCTCCCGTAATGGAAGTCAGGATTATCCCAGCAACCGTGCGTCACTTCGCGAACATGCGACCGCGCGAGGACCGCGCTATAGTTCTCACCCATTCACTCGTTCACTGATTCACTCATTGACTGTCTCGTTTATCCATGCTCCAACCGCACGAGCGAAGCTTCCGCAGTTTGAGCGCACACGGTTTTCACCGTGTCGTTTACCGTGACTGGGGCCATCCGGAAAGCGTTCGCGTGGTCGTGTGTGCGCACGGCCTCACCCGCAACGGCCGGGATTTCGATGCGCTAGCCGCAGCGCTCGCCGACCGCTTTCGAGTCCTCTGCCCCGACATGCCGGGGCGCGGCGACAGTCAGTGGCTCGCCAACCCCGGTGATTACGCTTTTCCGACGTATCTGGCCGCCCTGACCGGTATGCTGGCGCACGCGGGCGTCGAACAGGTCGCCTGGGTCGGCACGTCGATGGGCGGGCTGCTCGGGATGATCATGGCGGCGCAACCGGGCTCACCGGTGACGCGGCTGGTCATCAACGACATCGGCCCCACGATCGAACCGGCAGCGCTCGCACGCATCGCCGGCTACGTCGGCCTCGATCCGGTGTTCGACACCTTCCCGGCGCTCGAAGCACACATCCGCGAAGTCTCGGCGCCGTTCGGCGCCTTGACCGATGCGCAGTGGACGGAGCTCGCGCGGACGACCTCCCGCCAGACCTCAGACGGGGGCTGGCACCTCAAGTACGATCCCGGGATCGCGGTGCCCTTCCGGGGTGCGGCGGCCACGGGTGGCGACCTGTGGCCGGTGTGGGACGCTGTTCGCTGTCCGACGCTGTTGTTGCGCGGCGCCACATCCGATCTGCTCTCCAGGGAAACCGCCGCGGCGATGTGCGCGCGCGGCCCGGCGCCGCGAATGATCGAGATTCCCGGCGTCGGCCACGCGCCGATGCTGCTCAGCCCGGAACAGATCGCGCCGGTAGCCGCATTTCTGGACGCGGGATAGAGGCGCATCGTCTACAATCGGGCGCGAAACCCAATGCTGATGTCATGGCCCTTGCCCTGAGCCTCCCCGCCGTAGAATCCCGCCCGGCGAATCCGCCGGAAACGCGGCCGGCGCGCGTCGCTCCGTGGCTGGAGGAAGCGCTCAAGCGCAACCCGATCGAGGCCGCAGCGACCATCGGCGACGCGCTCGCAGCGACCAACCGGGTCGCGCTGTCGGAGACGCGCCGCCTCGAGCTGGCGGAGCGCTACTACGCGACCGCGATCAGC
>VBCL01000381.1:0-3155 GCA_005888865.1 Betaproteobacteria bacterium
TCGTCGACATGGAAGGCGGGCCTTTCCATACGCGTCTGAGGCCGGCGGCGACGATCATCACCGGCGACTTCAACCTCGAGCCCGACGATCCCTTGCACGCGCGCATGCTCGAGCCGTTCGAGGATGGCACGCCGCCGCTCGCCGACGCGTGGGAGATCGCGCATCCGGGCGAGCCGCATCCGGCGACGTTCAAGATCTACGAAAAGGAACAGCCGGGCGAGCCCGAACAGCACTGCGACTTCATCTTTGTGTCCGCGGATCTGGCCTCACGCGTGCGGGCGGTGCGGGTCGATCAGAAGACGCAGGCGTCGGATCATCAGCCGGTATACCTGGAGCTGGTGTGATCGCTGGTTGCTGGACACGTGTCTCCGGCCGGCGACGCCGGACACGGTAGTCCTCTACTGAGCTTTGCAGGAACGAGTGCGGCGCTAGAAAGTGACGCCGTTGGACCACGGGCGTAGAATGCCGCGTGCGCGGTTGCTCGGTGATCCGTCTGCCTGGTGTGTCCCAAGTCTTCGCGTCATCGTCTCTCTCGATCGAGACCGGTTCCATCATCGATCAGCGGTTCGCGGCCGCGCGCGATGGTCTCTCCCGCGGATGCAGGAGCCTCCGTCGAAATCCAGGGCCCAGGGGACATGTCGGTAGCATCTCCGATCCCGCCCGTGGCTGAGCACCCGATGCCTCGAGACGACATTATGGGAAGCGATCCCACACGAGGCGAGCAGCGCCGCGCCGATCTGCAACGGCTTGCAGCGGGCGCGAAGCCTGTGCTGCTTTTCGTCGCTCATGCCTGGGGAGGCGGGGTTCGTCACCACATGACCGACCTGGCCGAGATGGTCGGGGAGCGATGCGAAACCCTCCTGCTCGAACCGGTCGCCGGAGACGTCACGAAGCTGTCGTGGCTGAGAGCCAGTGAGGACTTCAGCAGCTATTTCACCTTGCCCGCGGATTTCGGCGTGCTGGTATCGCTGTTGCGATACGTCGGTGTCGGACGCGTCCACTTTCATCATGTCCGCAGCCTTCCGCGTTCCGTGCTCGATTTGCCCGGCGCGCTCGGCGTGCCCTTTGACTGCACGCTCCACGACTACTACGCCGTGTGCCCGCAATACCATCTGGTCACGGAAGACGGTCGCTATTGCGGTCAGCCGGACGAGGCAGGCTGCACGATCTGCCTCAACCAGAGGCCGGCGCAATGGGGACTGGGCATCGTCGCCTGGCGTGGCGTGTTCGAGCGCTTGCTTCGCGCCGCTGAGCGCGTGATCGCGCCGTCGGGCGACGTTGCGCGACGGATGTCGCGATATTTCCCCGAGCTGAACGTCCTTGTCGTGCCGCATCCCGAGGGGCCCACAAGCGCGCCGCCTGATTACGTCCGCGTCGCGACCCTGGGGACCCTCGCTCCGGAGAAAGGGCTCCACGTCGTCAAGGCTTGTGCCGACGACGCGCGAGCCCGCGACGTCCCGCTATCGTTCCGCATCCTCGGGTCGACGACCGAACCGCTGCCGCAATGGCCCGAGGTTGCAGTTTCCGTTCACGGCGAATATGAACGGCGCGACCTTCCGGCGCTCCTGGCGGCTGAGAAGCCCGACGTTATCTGGTTTCCCGCGCAGGTTCCCGAAACATATTCGTACACACTTTCGGTCGCGTTGGCATCCGGCATCCCGATCGTCGCCGCGGACCTCGGCGCCTTCGCCGATAGGCTTGCCGACCGTCCTTCGGCTGCGCTGGTCCCGTGGGCGGCGTCCCCTGCGCAGTGGAATGACGCGCTGCTGAGGACCGGTCGCGCTGCGCGCGGGCACACGGTAAAGAACGCCCCCGACGAAGCGAAGTCCATGACCCATGCAGGGTGGTATCCGGACGAATATCTCGCACCACTCACCACAGATCCAGTGCCTCGGCGACTTCAGGGCGAGCCCTTGACGGTGGACGACAAGCATTGGTATCCGCCCGGAGGGAGCGCCAGCGTGCCGGAGCTACCCCTGCAACGGCTGTTCTTCGCCGGAGTCGAGTGCGGTCATCGGGAGTCGCGCGAAGCGCTCAAGCATCGCCTCCCGATCGCCGATGCGGCGAACAAGGATCTGCTTGCTCTGCGAGAGAACCTGCTTGCGGAGCGAGACGAGGTACTCGCCGCACGCGCCCGGATCGACGAGCTGGAGACGAGCACCGTGTGGCGGGCGACGGGACCGCTTCGTCACGCCGGCACGACCGCCAAGATCACCGCAGCGCGCATGCACGCGCGCTGGAGCGCCGTGCGAGGGTCATCGCGCTACGTCGGCCTCGCGATGACGGTGTTGCGCAATGAGGGACCGCGTGCCCTGGCGCGTCGGGTATGGCGCCGACTCAATCGACCTCAATTCGTTCCCAGCGGACGCGCGGCATTCGCACTCGAAACGGAAATTGGCCCGCTTGCGTTCCCGGAGAGCGCGGCACCCAGGGCGACGATCATCATTCCGGTGTACGGCAAGCCACTGCTGACCTACACCTGCCTCAAGAGCATCCACGAGAACACACAGCCAGGCTCCTATGAAGTCCTTGTCGTCGACGACGCATCGCCCGAGCCGGCAGCCGCGACGCTCGCAGAGATCACCGGCGTCGATTTCGTCCGCAACGACGCCAATCTCGGGTTCATCAAAAGCTGCAACCGCGCCGCGCTGCTTGCTCGCGGCGAGATCCTGGTCTTTCTCAACAACGACACCATCGTCACGTCCGGCTGGCTGGACAGTCTCGGTTCGGTGTTTCGCGAGCACCCGGACGCGGGCCTTGTCGGTGCGAAGCTGATCTATCCCGATGGCCGGTTGCAAGAGGCCGGAGGAATCGTCTGGCGAGACGGTTCGGCGTGGAATGTCGGCCGTGGCGAAGACCCCGATCGGCCCGAGTTCAACTACTTTCGCGAGGTCGATTACTGTTCCGGCGCTTGTCTTGCCGTCGATCGCGCGCTGTTCGACCGGATCGGCGGTTTCGATGTGCGGTTCGCGCCCGCCTATTGCGAAGACAGCGATCTCGCCTTCGCGGTTCGCGCGGCCGGACGCAAGGTCTACTATCAGCCGCTCGCGACCGTCGTGCATTTTGAGGGCGCGACGTCCGGAACAGATCTCGCGAGAGGCGCCAAGCGGCACCAGGTCATCAATCAGGGCGCCTTCCATGCCAAATGGGAGGAC
>VBCL01000381.1:3187-4112 GCA_005888865.1 Betaproteobacteria bacterium
AACTTGAGCGCAACCGTGGGGCGAGACGCCGCGTTCTGGCGATTGACGCCTGCATGCTGACTCCGGATCAGGATTCCGGGTCGCAACGTACGCAGCAACTGCTCGACCTTCTCGTCAAGCTCGGCTGCAAGGTCACCTTCATCGCGGACAATCTGGAATATCGTCAGCCGTACGTGACCATGCTCCAGCAAGCGGGCGTCGAGGTCCAGTTTTATCCCTATGCACGCTCGATTTCGGAGTTTCTCGGCAAGCATGGCAGAGAGTTCGACACCGTCCTTATCGCGCGACACTACATTGCGGCCAAGCACATCGACTCGCTGCGCTCGTTTGCGCCGAACGCGCTCGTCGTCTTCGACACACACGATCTTCACTTCCTGCGCGAGGAAAGGCTGGCGGCCCTCGAGGGGAGTCGGGTGGCGACCGCGGGCAGTTCCCGGGAGACCGAGCTCGCGTTGATCCGCAAGGCGGACGTCACGCTGGTCGTGAGCCCGGTGGAGAAGGATCTCTTGCAGCAGCTTGTCCCCGAAGCCAGGGTCATGGTCTTGTCCAACATGCATACGCTGAAGCCGCCCGGAAGGTCGTTTGCCGAGCGCGAGGGCTTGGTATTCATCGGGGGATTCCGTCACCCACCGAATACCGACGCCGTTCTCTGGTATGCCAGCGAGATCCTGCCGCGGGTGCGCGACAAGCTGCCCGGCGTGAAGACGTACATCGTTGGCAGCGATGTCCCGTCAACCATCAGGAAGCTCGCTGCCCACGATTTCGTCGTTACCGGTTACGTCCCGGATATCGCCCCTTATTTCACGGCGTGCCGCGTGTCGATTTCACCGTTGCGCTATGGCGCGGGGGTCAAGGGCAAGATCAATCTTGCCATGAGCTACGGTGTCCCTGTCGTCGCGACCACGTCGTCGATCGAGGGGATGTA
>VBCL01000382.1 GCA_005888865.1 Betaproteobacteria bacterium
AATGTTGTGCGGCAGGTTGAATTGTCCCGGGTCCGATCCGGGCTCGCCCCACGCGGCCAGGCGTCGTCCGTCGGCCGCATACTTGTGGACTCTGGCGTTGCCATACCCGTCCGAGACGTAGATCTCGCCCCGCGGCGAGAGCGCGGTATGCGTGCAGCGCCGGAAGGGTTCGCCGCTCATGAACGGCGCGGGCTCTCCGGGCACCCCGATCGTGAGCAGTACCTTGCCATCCAGCGTGCACTTGCGCACGGTGTGGTCACCATCGTCGGTCAGGTAGAGCGAGTCGTCGGGACCGAGATGGATCCCGTGCGGACGGTGAAAGATCCCGTCGCCCCAGGAGCGCAGATAATTGCCGTCGCGGTCGAAGACGATCAGCGGGTGTTCGCGGCGGTGGAACACGTAAACCTGGTCGCGGCGATCGACGGCCACCGCGGCGACGTCGCCCAGGCGCCAGCCGAGAGGCAGCTTCGCCCAGTCGTCGACAACGCGATACGTGAACTCGCCGGTCCCTAGGGCGACGCTCATCGTGTCCTTAACATGTCTTGCGATGGTCCGGCCGCGGCCTCTTTGCACCCTCCGCGCGCACTCGTCATCCTGCGCGTCGGCCGCCAGCGGCCACTCGACCGCCACTCGCTTCTCGGAACGCGGCCTCCTTGAGCGCGCCTGCCACGTGTAACAGCGGCGCGTCGGCCGCCAGCGGCCACTCGACCCCCACTCGCTTCTCGGAACGCGGCCTCCTTGAGCGCGCCTGCCACGTGTCGCGGGTGCCCCTCTCGCTGCTCGGGCCGCTACTCCTTCACCGCCCCGGTCAATCCCGACACGTAGTACTCGACGAAGAACGAATACAGCGCCGCGACGGGAAGCGAGCCGAACAAGGCACCGGCCATCAGCGATCCCCAATGGTAGACGTCGCCTTCGACGAGCTCGGTCACCACGCCGACAGGCACGGTCTTCACCTCCGAGGACGAGACGAAGGTAAGCGCGTAGATGAACTCGTTCCACGAGAGGGTGAAGGCGAAGATGCCTGCTGAGATGAGCCCCGGAACGGCGAGCGGAAGCACGATCTTGACCAGGATCTGCAGCCGGCTTGCGCCGTCGATAAGCGCGCACTCCTCGAGCTCGAACGGGATGCTCTTGAAATAGCCCATCAGGAGCCACGTGGAAAAGGGGATCAGGAACGTGGGATAGGTCAGGATCAGCGCGAGACGTGTGTCGAAGAGATCGAGCTTGTAGACCATCGCCGCCAACGGGATGAAAAGTATCGAAGGAGGGACGAGATAGGCGAGAAAAATGCTCACCCCGACATAGCGCGAGCCACGGTAGCGCAGCCGCTCGATGCTGTAAGCGGCAAGCACGCTGCAGAACAAAGAAAGCGCAGTCGACACGACCGAGACCAGGACCGTATTCCAAAGCCATTCCGGATACGGAGTATCGAAAAGCAGCTTCTTGACGTGTGCCAGCGTCGGATTGTTGACCCAGAACGGATTGCCCTCGCGCGAAAGCAGCTCATAGTCGGGCTTGAAGGCAGTGATGCCCATCCAGTAGAAAGGGAACAGCAGCACGAACAGGAACGCACCCAGCGGCAGGTAGATCGTGACGATGCGCCGTGGCAGCGATACCAGATAGTTCATGCCCTGCGAGTCGAGCGCAGGCGCCGCCGTGGTATTGACCGTGCTCATTTGTGTACCCCCACGCTTGCGGCCTCATTGACCAATTCGGCCGCTGCGCTGCCCCCAAACGCGGGGGAGCAATTCGCGCCTTGGGGCGGCCCTGCGACGCTCACTTGTCGGCGCTCCCCTGCTGCCAGGCGCGCCGCTGCAATCCGTAGTAACTGATCAGGATGGCGGCGAGAAGAAACGGCACCATGGCGGTGGCGATCGCCGCGCCTTCGCCCAGGTTGCCGCCGGGTATGGCACGCTGGAACGACAGCGTTGCCATAAGGTGGGTCGCGTTGAGCGGTCCTCCCCGCGTCAGCACGTAAATCAGCTGGAAATCGGTGAACGTCATCAGGACCGAGAACGTCATTACAACGGCGATGATCGGGGTGAGCATCGGCAGCGTCACATGGCGGAATTGCTGCCATGGCGATGCGCCGTCGAGGCTCGCCGCCTCGTAGTACGACGGCGAGATCGTCTGCAGCCCGGCGAGCAGCGTGATGGCCACGAACGGCACCCCGCGCCAGATGTTGGCGGCGATGGTCGCAAAGCGCGCGTTCCAGGGATCGCCGAGAAAGTCGATGTAGCGGTTAATGAGGCCCATCTTCACCAGCACCCAGCTGATGATCGAGAACTGCGAATCGTAAATCCACCAGAATGCGAGTGCGGACAGGGCCGTCGGAACGATGAAGGGCAGGAGCACGACGGCGCGGAAGAACGCCTTGAACGGCAGCCGCTTGTTCAGCAGCAGCGCGAGATAGAGCCCGAGCCCGAACTTGATCACGCTGGCGATTGCCGTATAGAAAAGCGTGTTGAAAAGGGCCAGCCGCGTGACGGCGTCGCCCCAAAGAAATTCGTAGTTCTCCAGGCCGATCCAGATGCCGCTCCGCCCGACCTTGGTATCGGTGAAGCCGAGATACGTGCCTAGCCCCAGCGGATACGTCAGGAAGAGCCGAGCAGGTTGCGGTTATCGAGCGCCCGCGCGAGCGCGGTTGATGGGGAGCCCGCCTTCAACGTGTTCGCCTCGTTAGCGGGAATTTGCGCGCGTTAAGCGGCGCCCCGGGAATCAAAATGAGGGCGACGCTTGAACGCGCGCAGGTATGACGTCACGTCGGCGTAGGGCGACCTACTAACGATAGGGGATGGCGACGTGACGTCATACCTTGTAATAGCGCTCCGCACGCTTCGCCGCCCGCTCGGCCGCTTCCTTCGGCGTCTTAGACCCGGACGCCGCTTCCGCGACCATGTTCACCATGATGAAGTCCGCCATCGTCGCCGCCGAGGCGTACCCCATCTCGCCGGCGTATCCGTTGGGCAGCATGTTCTTCATCAGGTCGCGATACGGCGTGTGCTTCGGATCTGAAGTCCATATCGGGTTGGATTCGTATGCCACCAGGGGCTGCGTCACGTAGCCGATCGAAGCCTCCTGCCACGGCACGTACTGCTCCTTCTCCATCATGAAGCGCAGATACTCCTTGGCTGCGTTCGGATACTTCGAGTACTTGAAGATCATCATCGGAAACGCGAGATGCAACTCGGTCGGCTTGCCGACGGGCCCGATCGGGAAGTTGGCATGGCCGATGTCCTTGGCCATCTCCTGCAGCTTTTCGTCCTTCGATGTCTTGGCGGCGTAGTAGATCGAGATGCCGTTGTTGGTGACCCCGATCTGGCCGTCGAGGAACGCCTTGTTGTTGTTCGGATCCAGCCACGACAGCGTGCCGGGAACGAAGGTCTCGTAGAGCTGCTTCGCGTATTCGAGCGCGGCGATCGTCTCCGGACTGTTGATGACGACGTTGTTCTTTTCGTCGACCATCTTGCCGCCGTGCGCCCATACGACCCAGTGGCACCAGGTGTTGGCGTCGCCGGTCGCGTTGCCCAGCGCGAAGCCGGCAGGCAGACCCTTGGTTTTCAGTCCCTGGCAAAGTTTTAAGAATCCCGCGGTGTCCTTGGGAAAGGTGTCGAACCCAGCCGCCTTCATCGCGCTGATGCGATAGACGAAACACGCGCCGGCGGCGCCCATCGGGATGGCGATCCATTTGCCCTTGTTGGTGCAGTAGGTCTTGCCGACGGGATACCAGCCGCCGTACTTGCCGCCGAGATAGTTGGCGAGGTCGCTGACGTCGACCAGCTTGTCGGGATACTGGTGCGCGTCCTCGTAAGTGCCGATGATAATGTCGGGCCCGCTGCCCACGTTCGCCGCGACAGCCGCTTTGGGCCGCACGTCTTCCCAGCCTTCGGCATCGATGCGTACCTCGACGCCGCTCGCTTCCGCGAACTTCTTCGTGTTCGCCGCCCAAGTATCCTCATCGCCCTGGACGAAGCGCTTCCAGCGCAGCACGCGCAGCTTCGCGCCTTTTTCGGGCGTGACCTTGTACTGCTGCGCCTGCGCCTCGGCGGTGAAGAGCGCAGATCCGGTGCCGAGCGCTCCGCCTGCGGCAACGCCGGCGGTGGCTTTCAGGAAATCGCGACGTTTGAACTTGCTCATGGTGTCCTCCTCAGAAGAGACGTTGCCTTTCGAGTCGTTGGATGTCGTGCAGGCTCGAATCGGTGAGACTCATGCGACCAGCCGTGCGCCGCTGGCGGCGTCGAACAGATGTGCTCGCCCGAGATCGGGCTTCAGATTGACCCGGTCGCCAGCGCGACAACTCACCCGGTCACGAGCGAGCGAGGTCAGCTCCTGGCCGCTGAAGCGGCAGTAGAGCTGCGTGTCCGCTCCGGTCGGCTCGACGACGACGACCTCCGCCGGCAAGCCGGCGCCGTCGGCGAGCAGGCAATGCTCGGGCCGCATGCCGTAGAGAACGCTCTGCCCGTCGGCGGCTCGCGCGCCCCGCGGCAGCGGCAGCGTCACGTTCCCGGGGAACTCGACGTGTCCGTTGCCGCCGGTCATTCGTGCCGTGCCGGGGACCATGTTCATCGCTGGCGAGCCGATGAAGCCGGCGACGAAAGTGTTGTTGGGGTTATCGTAGAGCGACAGCGGGTCACCGATCTGCTCCACCACGCCGTCACGCATCACGACGATCTTGTCGGCCATGGTCATCGCTTCGATCTGATCGTGCGTAACGTAGATCGATGTGGTCTTGAGCCGCTGGTGCAGCTCCTTGATCTCGGTGCGCATCTGCACGCGCAGTTTTGCATCGAGGTTGGACAGCGGCTCGTCGAACAGGAACACCTGGGGATCACGCACGATCGCGCGTCCCATCGCTACGCGCTGTCGCTGGCCGCCGGAGAGCTGGCGAGGGAATCGGTCGAGCAGCGCCGACAGGCCGAGGATGCCCGCCGCCTTCGCCACGCGCGTCTCGATCTCACCCTTCGACTGCTTGGCGAGCATGAGCGCGAACGACATGTTGTCGCGCACGGTCATGTGCGGGTAGAGCGCGTAATTCTGGAACACCATCGCGATGTCGCGCTCCTTGGGCGGCACGCGGTTCACCACCTTGCCACCGATCGCTATTTCGCCTTCGGTGATCTCCTCGAGGCCGGCGATCATGCGCAGCAAGGTCGACTTGCCGCACCCCGACGGTCCCACGAGCACGCAGAACTCGCCGTCGGCAATATCGACGTCGACGCCGCGGATCACGTGGGTCGTTCCGAAGTGCTTGTGGACCGTCCGGATTGCTACGCCTGCCAAAGCTCCTCCTCTGTCGCTACGCCGGCCGCCTCGTGCCCTGGACCACGACGTAGTCCGGGCGGCCGGTCGCAAGCCAGGTGATGATGTTCTTTGCTGCCTTGCGCCGCAGATCGACCTCCGACTGCACGC
>VBCL01000379.1 GCA_005888865.1 Betaproteobacteria bacterium
ACCGGCGAGCCGCCGCCCTTCGACAGGCTCAGGGCGAACGGTTCTAACTGCGGGCGCGAACGTAGTCGGCGAGCGCCTCGATCAACCGCGTGAGATCCGCCTGCAGTGCAGCGAAGCCGGCGGTCTTGGCGAGCGTCGTTTCGCCCATGTAGAGGCGACGATTGATCTCGATCTGCAGGCTGTGCCTGCGCTCAGCCGGCCTGCCATGCTTTCGCACCAGCTCGACACCCTTGAACGGATCGTTGATGGCAACCGAGTAGTCCATGCCGGACAGCGTCGCCGCCACGAAAGCAATGAACTCCGGTTCGCACGTCGTCGCGTCGCGATCGCCGAGGACGAAGTCAGCACGGAGGCGGCCCGGATCGTCGGACATGACGTCCCCGACCGCAGGCATCGAGTGGCAGTTCACGTGCCAGACCGCGCCGAAGCGGCGATGGCGCTCGTCGAGCGCCGCGGCGACCGCCGCGTGGTACGGCTCGTAGCACAGAGCGATGCGCCGTTCGACATCGGCGAGCGACAGCGGGCGGGCGTACATCGGCACGCCGCCGTGCCCCAGCCGCCAGATGAGCCCGATGCCGAGATCGGTCTTGTGCGATTGCGCGATCGGGCCAGGCCACGGCTCTTCGAGCAGCGCGGGATCCATGTCGGCAATATGCCGATTCGGGTCGATGTAGGCGCGCGGGAAGAGCGCCTCGATCAGCGTCGCGCCCAGACCGGGCGCTGCCGCGTAGAGCGTCTCGACATACGTATCCTCCGCCTGCCTGACGACCGCGCGCGGTGGCAGGTGATCGAAATCGGCCGGATAGTGGGTGCCGCTGTGCGGCGAATCGAGCACCAGAGGTAGCGCCGGGCCCACAGGATCGTGACATCGAAAGGCTTGCATCGATCTACTCTTCCGGCTCGTTGAGGTAGCACGCCGACCACCGCCCGGGTGCGATCTCGCGCAGCTCCGGTGCGCGGCCGCTGCACACCGGCATCGCATACGGGCAGCGTGGGTGGAATGGACAGCCGGGCGGCGGCGTCAGCGGCGATGGAATCTCACCTTTGATCGGGACGAAGCTGCGCTTTTTCGCTTCGACCTTGCCCACCTCGGCGAGCAGCGCCTGCGTATACGGATGATTCGGCGCCGCGAAGATTTCGGCGGTGGGCCCGGATTCGACGATGTGTCCGAGGTACATGATCATCACACGGTTGCTGATGTGGCGGACCACGCCGAGGTTGTGACTGATGAAAAGGTACGTGAGGTTGAGCGCGACGCGCAGATCCATGAACAGGTTCAATACCTGCGCCTGAATCGACACGTCGAGCGCGGCGATCGACTCGTCGCAAACGAGGAATTCCGGCTTCACCGCGAGCGCGCGAGCGATGCCGATCCTGGCGCGCTGTCCGCCGGAGAACTGATGCGGGAAGCGCTGCATCATCGTCGGGTCGAGTCCGACGCGATTGAGCTGCAGCCCGACATACTCGACCTGCTGGCGCGCTCCGATCAGGCCATGTACGACGGGCGCCTCGCCAATGATATCGACCACGCGCAGACGAGGGTTGAGCGAAGCATCGAGGTCCTGAAAGACCATCTGCATCTTGAGCTGCCGCTCGCGCGCGGCTGCGCCGTCATCGATTCCGCACGGTTCCCCGCGCCAGTAGCGTTCGCCGGCCGAGAGCGGCAACAGTCCCACGGCGAGCCGTCCCAGCGTCGACTTGCCGCAGCCGGACTCCCCGACGAGTCCGACGACCTCACCTTCGTCGATCAAGAGGTCGACGTGATCGACTGCGTGGACGACTTCCTCCCGGATCTCTGCACCTACCACGTTGGCGACGCGGGCAACCATATCCAGCGGCTTCACGAAGCGCTTGGAGACGCCCTTCAGCTCGAGCAACGGCGCGGTCACGGGCGGGCGCCTTCCGCTCCGGCAAGCGCGCGCTCGGCCATGGCAAGGTACGCGTGCTCGATCGCCGCGGCGAATCGGCGCGCATCGACCAGGGGAGAGGCACGGACCCGCTCGCGAAGCGTGTCGCGCAACGTCGCGAGCCTGGGCAGATCCCCCGCGACCGCTGTTGCTCTGTCGACGTAGTCGTCAGCGGTCTCAGCGATCAGATCGGGCAGGCCCACCGATGCCAACACACTGGCGCCGCTTCGCGAAAAGGAGCGGTCCCCCGCTAGAGTGACGGTGGGAACGCCCATCCACAGTGCATCGCAGGTCGTCGTCCCGCCGGCGCAAGGCCATGTATCGAGCGCGACGTCGACGCGATCGTACAGGGCAAGATAGTCCGCGGTCGACCGCCGCTCGAGAAACTCAACGCGGCGCGGATCGACGCCGCGACCCGCGAAGAATCGTTCGAGCTCCGTGGTCCGGGCAGCAAGCGCGCTCCGGATGAGCAACAGCCGCGCATCGGAGACTGCTTGAAGGATGCGCGCCCAGACACCGAGTATGGTTACCGACACCTTCGCCGGGTTGTTGAAGCTCGCAAAGGTCAAGCGGCCCGTTCGCAGCGCGGGTAACGGAGCGACCGCCGGCGCAAAGCGATGCGGCTCGTAGCACCAAAGACCGTCCGGGAGCCGCCACAGCGTTTCGGTATGCAGCGACTCGGTGCGACCGGGGGGATCGGCACGGGCATCGGTCAAGCGATAGTCCATGGTTGGAAGGCCCGTCGTGGCGAGATAGCCAAGCCAGGTGACCTGGATCGGCGCCGGCTTGCGCAGAAACAGCGGGAGCCGGTTATGTGCCGTGTGGCCGTTGAGGTCGACCAGGATGTCGATGCCTTGCGCCCGAATCCATTCCGCCAGCTCAACATCGGTCATGCCCGCGACGGGAACGAAATGCTCGACGAGCGTCCGGATATGTGCCGTAACGTCGTCGTCGGCCGTGAAATTGTACAAAGCGTAGATCTCGAATCGTTGCCGATCGTGATGTGTCAGCAGGGGTTGCATGAACACGGCCACGGCGTGGGCGCGGAAGTCCGAAGAGACATAGCCAATCTTCAGACGTCTGCAGGGCGACGGGCGCGAGCGGCTGGATCTGCGCCCCGAAGTGGAGGCCGTACGCGCGATGCTCGGCGGCGACTTCAGCGGCGGAAAGGCGGTCGGACCAGCTCAACGCAAGCAGCAAGTTGCTCCAGGTGCTGGGACGATCGGGGGCCAGCGCAAGCGCCCGTCGCAAGGCCGCAACCGCGGCTTCACCATCGCCGAGCTCCGCCAGCAGCGTGCCCAGATTGTTGTGCCCTTGCGCAATGCCCGAGTCGAGCTCGACCGCCCTGCGATAAGCTGCGAGCGCCTCATCGTGCCTCTGCTGTCGTCGATAGAGATTGCCGAGACGGATGTGGACCTCGGCCGAGGCTGGCGCCAAATCGCGGGCATGGCAAAGATGCCTCTCGGCGTCTGCCAGCGCCAGCGCATCGTACAATGCCTTGCCGAGATCGAGCTCGACTTCGAAGGCGTCGGGACGTAATGCAACAGCGCGCTCGAGCGATGCGATTCCCGCGGCCAGATCTCCGGTTTCGCACTTGGCGCGACCCAGGACATGGTGCGCCGACATGCGTTCGGGGTCGACCCGGATGGCGCGCTCGGCAAGATGCGTCGCAGCCTGGGTGTCGCCAGCATCGAGCAGCAGCATCGCGTAGGACGTCAACGCGCCCGCATGGTCGGGCCTCTGCGCCAGGGCCCGTTCGAAGCGCTCGGCGGCCCTCTGCCGGTGTCCGGCGCGGCGCAACGCGATCGCCTCGCTGACCACACGATCGGCGTCGTCGGACCCGGGCACCTCGGGTTGTGGCTGATTGCTCACGACGTCGTCGCGGGCAGCGGATGAAAGCAGCGGATGCTCTGGCCGACGGCGCCGTACGGGCGCGTCTCGGGAATCTCTTCGCACTCGCCACTCGCGTACGGGCAGCGCGGCCGGAACGCGCAGCCGGAAGGGAGCTCCGTGAGCGGCGGCATCATCCCCTGAATCTGCTTGAGCCTCTCGCCCGGAGCGGCATTGCCCGGAATCGAATCGAGCAGGCCGCGCGTGTAGGGATGCCGCGGTACGTTGAGCACGTCGATGGTAGCGCCCTGCTCGACGATGCGACCGGCATACATCACACAGACGCGGTCGGCTAACCCGGAGATGACGGAGAGGTCGTGAGTAATCCAGATCAGCGCGGCGTTGCTCTCCCGAGTGAGCTTCTGCATCTCGTAGAGAATCTGACCCTGGATGGTGGCGTCGAGGGCGGTGGTCGGCTCGTCGGCGATGACCAGGTCCGGACGATTGAGCAACGCGATGGCGATGGCTACCCGTTGCCGCATGCCGCCGGAAAACTGGTGCGGGTAAGCCCTCAGCCGCTCGTCGGGTGACGGAATGCCGACTTTGCCCAGCGCTTCACGGGCGCGCTCGAGCGCAGCCGCCCGCGAAACCGTCTCGTGGGCAAGAATGGCCTCGACCATCTGCGTGTCGATGCGCAACACCGGGTTGAGCGTCACCATCGGGTCCTGGAAAATCATCGCGATGCGGTTGCCGCGAAGCTGGCGCATTTCCTCAGCGGAGAGCGCGGCCAGATCGCGCCCCTCGAACAGGATCTGGCCTCCGACGACCCGGCCCGGCGGATCGACAAGGCCCAGGATCGAGTAGGCGGTCATCGACTTGCCGGAACCCGATTCCCCAACCAACCCGACCACTTCGCCGCGGCGAACCGAGAAGCTCACATCGTCGACGGCCTTGGCCACTCCCACGCGGGTGAGGAAATGCGTGTTGAGGCCGGCGACGGACAACAGCACGTCGGTCATTGCTGGAAGCGCGGATTGAGCACGTCGCGCAACTGGTCGGCGACGAGGTTGATGCTGACGATGGTAAGGAGCAGCGCTACACCGGGGAAAAAGCTGATCCAGTATTTTCCGGACAGGAGATATTGATAGCCGTTGGCGATGAGCAGCCCCAGCGAAGGCTCGGTGATCGGCAGACCGAGGCCGAGGAAGGACAGGGTCGCCTCGAGCGCGATCGCCGCGGCGACCTGCACGGTCGCGACCACGATCAGCGGCGGCAGGCAGTTGGGTAGCATATGGCGGAACACGATTCGCGGCGGCGAGAGCGCCAGGCAGCGCGCCGCCTCGACGTACTCTTTACGCTTCTCGACCAGGGCTGCGCTGCGGACCGTCCGCGCGTAGTACGCCCATTGCACGGTGATGAGCGCGAGGATGATCTTGAGTGTGCCCTGGCCAAGCACCGCGAGCAGGATCAGTGCAATCAGGATCGCCGGGAAGGAAAGCTGGATGTCGGCGATGCGCATGATGAGGGTCTCGGTGCGCCCGCCGAGATACGCGGCCACAAGCCCCAACGCCAGTCCGATCGCGAGGGCAACCACGGTGCTGGCGACGCCGACCGTGAGGCTGATCCGCAGGCCGTAGAAGATCGCCGAGAGCATGTCGCGGCCCTGATCGTCGGTGCCCAGCCAGAAGGTCGCGCCATTTTCATTCGTCGAGCCTGGCGGCAGGCGCCCCGACACCACGTCGAGCTGGGCCAAGTCGTACGGATTTTGCGGCGAGATCAGCGGCGCGGCCAATGCCGCGATGGCAATGATCCCGAGCAGGATTAATCCAAACACTGCGGTCGGATTGGCCGCAAAGTCCGACGACAGTCGCCTGAATGGCGATTCCTCTCGCGCCATCGATCAGCCTTTGCCTTCGGTCAGACGAACGCGTGGATCGAGCGCGGAGTAGGCGATATCGACGATCAGGTTGACGACGATGAACATCGTCACGGTCACCAGCAGGTACGCCACGATGATCGGCCGGTCGAGCAGGTTGATGGAGTCGATCAGGAGCTTGCCCATGCCCGGCCACGCGAACACGGTTTCGGTGACGATCGCGAAGGCGATGACCGAACCGAACTCGAGCCCGATGACCGTAACGATCGGAATCAGGATGTTGCGCAGCACGTGCACGCCGATGACCCGTCTATGGCTAAGGCCCTTGGCGCGCGCGAATTTGACGTAATCCTGCGTGAGCGCCTCGCGCGTTCCGGAGCGGGTCAGCCGAATCAACAGCGCGAGCTTGAACAGCGCCAGGTTCGTGGCCGGCATGATCAGATGCCGCCAGCCCTCCAGCGAGAGAAAGCTCACCCGTACGCCCAAAAACTGGGTGGTCGGCCCGCGCCCGTTCGACGGCAGCCAACCCAGCATCACCGAGAACACCATGATCAGCATCAGGCCAACCCAGAAGGTCGGCAGCGAAAACCCCAGGATCGATC
>VBCL01000095.1 GCA_005888865.1 Betaproteobacteria bacterium
TCGACGAGTTGCGTCGCCGGGCGCGCCGCCGGTTGATCGGCGCGATCGTGCTTGCGCTCGCCGCCGCGGTCTTGCTGCCGCTGCTGCTCGAAAACGAGCCGAAGCCTCTCGGCGACGACGTCTCGATCCAGATCCCACCGATCGACAGCGGCAAGTTTATCAATCCGCTCTCGCCGGGCACCGGGCCCGACCCGAAGGTAAGGAGCGATGGCGGCGCGGTCGGCATCCCGGCGCCGGCAGTCGAGTCCACGGCGCAACCGCCCGCGGGCAACGACGCCACGCCAGCGTCGCCGAACGCATCGACTTCGTCCGCAGGCGCGTCCGCTCCCGTAGCGCCGACGCCCGCGCCAACGGCTCCCGAGACCAAGTCCGCAGCGCCCGAATCGCAGCCCGCCGCCTCGTCCGCACCCTCCGAATCCAAGCAGCCTCAATCCGCCGAGGCGAAGCCCTCCCCAGCGAAAGCGAGCGGCTCGTTCGTCGTGCAGGTGGCCGCGTTCTCCGACCGCTATGGCGCGCGTTCGCTCGTGATCAAGCTCAAGCGCGACGGCTTTCCCGGATACACGGAAGCGGTGGACACCGACAAGGGCACATTGCACCGTGTGCGTGTCGGTCCGTACTCGTCGCGCGACGTTGCCGACTCGGCGCGGGCGAAGCTCAAGGCAGCGGGCTTCGACGGCGTGGTCACGCGCAACGGATGACGGCATTCGACTTTCTGGTCATCGGCATCGTCGGCCTGTCGATGGTCTTCGCGTTCTGGCGCGGTTTCGTTCGCGTGACCGCTTCGCTCGTCGCATGGGTGCTCGGCGTGCTCGCGGCGATTCGCTTCTCGGGCGCATTCGGCAACATGTTGCCGGACTTGGGCGAGTCGCCGGCGGTACGCTACCTGGTCGCGTTTGCGATCATCCTGGTCGTCGTGCTCATCGTGGGCGCGCTGGTCGGTGTCCTTCTCTCGAAGCTGTTGCAGGCGGTCGGCCTGGGCTTCCTCGATCGGCTGCTTGGGGCGATTGTCGGCATTGCAAGAGGCATTCTCGTCGCGGTGCTGCTCGTGCTATTCGCCGGACTGACGACACTGCCGAAGAACGATTGGTGGCAGAATGCGTACTCGAGCCCGATGCTTGTCGCCGGGGCGCTGAGCCTGCGCCCGTGGTTGCCTAAAGTGTGGGCGGATCGGCTCGACTATGGGCGCGGGGAACGACGACCGGCCAAAACGGTCGTAAAAGCGGGGGTTTAGAGAAACCATGTGCGGCATCATCGGCGCGGTCACGCATACGCCGGTCAACCAGCTCTTGTACGACGGCCTGCTGCTTTTGCAGCACCGCGGCCAGGACGCGGCCGGCATCGTTACCAGCGAGGGCCCGGTGTTCCACATGTACAAGGGCGCGGGCTACGTGCGCGACGTCTTCCGCACGCGCAACATGCGCGAGCTCTCAGGCAATGCCGGTATCGGCCATTGCCGCTATCCGACTGCGGGCTCGGCGTGGTCGGATCTGGAGTCGCAGCCTTTCTACGTCAACTCGCCGTTCGGCATCTCGCTTGCCCACAACGGCAACCTGACCAACAGCGAAGCGTTGAAGCGCGAGCTCTTCCAGCTCGACTTCCGGCACGTCAATACCAACTCGGATTCGGAAGTGCTGCTCAACGTGCTTGCGCTCGAGCTGGAGCGCGCGGCACATCACGCGCGACTCGACGCCAACGCGATGTTCACCGCCGTCGCCGGCGTCCATCGGCGCTGCCGCGGAGCCTACGCGATCGTCACGATGATCGCCGGCTACGGGCTGCTTGCCTTCCGCGATCCTTTCGGGATCCGCCCACTCATCATCGGCGTGAACGAGGCGATGGGCGGCACCGAATACGTGATCGCCAGCGAGTCGGTCGCGCTGGAAGCGCTCGGGTTCTCGGTGCTCCGTGATGTCGCACCGGGCGAGGCGATCTGGATCGATCAGACCGGTCGCTTCCATTCGCGGCAGTGCGCCGACGAGCCGCGGCTCTGCCCCTGCATCTTCGAGTTCGTGTATCTGGCGCGTCCTGATTCGGTCATCGACGGCGCCTCGGTGTACGAGGCGCGCCTGCGCATGGGCGGCGAGCTCGCGAGAAAGATCGCGGGTATCCCCGCGGCGCAGGACGTCGACGTCGTCATCCCGATCCCCGACTCGAGCCGGCCGTACGCGCTGGAGCTCGCCAATACCCTGGGACGGAAGTATCGGGAAGGGTTCGTCAAGAACCGCTACATCGGTCGCACCTTCATCATGCCGGGGCAGGCGATCCGCAAGAAGAGCGTACGGCAGAAACTGAACCCGATGGGCGTCGAATTCAAGGACAAGGTGGTGCTGCTGGTCGACGATTCGATCGTTCGCGGCACGACCAGCCGCGAGATCGTGTCGATGGCGCGCGAGGCGGGAGCGCGGAAGGTGTACTTCGCCTCCGCGAGTCCGCCGGTGCGCTATCCGAACGTCTACGGTATCGATATGCCGAATCAGCGCGAGCTGATCGCTACCGGGCGCACCGAGGCAGAAATCGCGCGTGAGATTGGCGCGGATCTGCTGATTTACCAGGATCTCGCGGGACTCAAATCAGCGGTTCGTGCCGCGAACCCGCGGATCAAGGAGTTCGAAGCGTCCTGCTTCGACGGGTATTACGTCACCGGTGACGTCACCGCCGACTATCTGTCGCATCTCGCCAGGGAACGGCACGAAGCGAGGGGCGAAGGGGACGCCGATCTGGCGTTCGAATCGCACGTCGCGGCCGAATGACACGGCACCGTTTGACTGTGGAAGCGAGGCACGGTATAGTTCTTTTCGCGCCGATTTGAAGCTTCAGCTTGCGGGCGCGTAAAAAATACCGCTAAAGCGAGGTCCGCTCCAGCCTGGAGATACCAGGCGGGGCACACAAAACCCGTTTGGCGGAGGCCAGACGGGTTTTCTGTTTTTTGAAGGCGAAACAGAAATGAGCGATTCTTCCGCGAAGCGCGGCTTCACCACGGCGATCCTGCATTCGGATCGCGACGCGCCGGTCGAGCACGGCTCGTTGCACAAACCGCTCCATCTTTCGGTGGCGTACGGCTACCGCGACGCACGCGAGCTTGCTGCGGTGTTCCAGGGCCGGGCGCAGGGCTTCGCCTACGGCCGTCAAGGCAACCCGACGACGGCGGCGCTCGAGCAAAAGATCAATCGGATGGAAGACGGCGTTGCCACCGCGTGCTTCAGCACAGGCATGGCCGCGATTGGCGCAATCATGGTGTCACTTCTTCGCGCCGGCGACCACATCGTCTCGAGCGCCTTCCTGTTCGGCAACACCAACAGCATGTTCGCTACCCTGTTGACACAGGGGATCGGCGTTGCATTCGTCGACGCGACCGATGCCGGAGCGGTCGAGGCCGCGCTCACCCCGGCCACCCGACTGGTGTTCGTCGAGACGATCGCCAATCCCCGCACGCAGGTCGCCGATCTCGAGCGCATCGGCAGGCTCTGCGCCCAGCGCGGGCTCATCTACGTTGTCGACAACACGATGACCTCGCCGTATCTGTTCCGTCCGAAAACGGTCGGAGCAGGTCTCGTCGTGAACGCGTTGACCAAGTACATCGGCGGCCACGGCAACGCCCTGGGCGGAGCGGTCACCGACGTTGGGACCTTCGACTGGACGCGCTTTCCCAACATTTACGAAAGCTACAAGGGCGGGCAACCGGCGCTCTGGGGCATTACGCAGATCCGCAAGAAAGGCCTGCGCGACTGGGGCGCAACGCTGTCCGCCGAGCAGGCGCATCATCTCGCGGTGGGCGCGGAAACACTCGCGCTGCGCATGGACCGGGCGTGCGCGAATGCGGTCGCGCTGGCGGAATTCCTCGCCGCGCATCCGAGGGTTCGCGCAGTCTATTACCCGGGTCTGCCGAGCCATCCTCAGCACGTGCTGTCGCAGGAGCTCTTTTCGGGCTTCGGCGCGTTGCTGTCGTTCGAGCTCGATCCAGCGCTCGATTGCTTCGATTTCCTGAACCGGCTCCAAAACGTGGCGCTGTCATCGAATCTCGGCGACAACCGCACGCTGGCGATTCCGGTCGCGCACACGATCTACTGGGAGATGGGTGCCGAGCGTCGCGCAAGCATGGGCATCGCCGAGTCGCTCATCCGGATCTCGGTGGGGATCGAAGATCGCGACGACCTGCTGGCCGACTTCGAGCAGGCACTCGCTGTCTAGCCTGCTAGGAGCCTGTTGTAGCTAGTCCGGCGCAAAGTCTTGGGCGCCGACGCCCGCGGCATCAACCCTGAGATAGCTGGCCGCGCGAAACCAGTCGGCCAGCACAAACCGCTCACAGCGACGCCCGTCGACGACGAGCTCGTGCCGAGCGGGTCGATGCGTGTGCCCGTGGATCATTCGCGCCACGCGATGCGCGCGAAACGCGTCGGCGACCGCGGCCTCGTTCACGTCCATGATGACCTCGGATTTTGCCGCCGTGGCGCGGCGGCTGGCGAAGCGGAACAAAGTGGCGATGCCGCGTCGGACGACGTAGGGCATCGCCAGCAGTCGCTGGCGATGGACTGGGTCCTGCCAGTACGCGCGGAAGCGCTGATAGTCGACGTCGTCGGTGCAGAGCTCGTCGCCGTGCGTGATCAGCGTCGGGGTGCCTTGGACGTCGTGAACGACGGCGTCGGCGAGCAGCGTCGCGCGACTGGCTTGCGCGAAACGCTCGCCCAGGAGGAAATCGCGATTACCGCGCTGCAGATAGATCAGCGTGCCGGAGGCTTCCAACTCGGCGAAAGCCGCCGCGACCGCGGCAGGCAGCGGCTCGCGCAACTGATCGTCGCCCAGCCAGGCGTCGAAGAGGTCACCGATCGCGTAGAGCGCGGCCGCGCCGCGCGCCGGGCCGCGCAGCAACGCGTGAAACGCCGCAACCAACTCGGGCCGATCCGGCGACAGATGCAGGTCGGAGATGAAAAGCGTCGGCGCGGCCGCCACGTTAGCTTCGAGGGCTTACTCGGTGATTTCCGCCCGGTCGATCAGCACATCCTGCTCGGGCACGTTCTGATGCATGCCGCGGTTGCCGGTCGGCACGCTCTTGATGCGATCGACAACGTCGGTTCCGGCGACAACGTGTCCGAAGACACAATAGCCCCAGCCATTTCCCTCCGGCGAGCGGTGGTTGAGAAAGTCGTTGTCGGAGACGTTGATGAAAAACTGTGCCGTCGCCGAATGCGGGTCGCCGGTTCGTGCCATTGCCACGCTGTAGCGCACGTTCTTCAACCCGTTGTTCGCCTCGTTTTCGATCGGCGCGCGGGTCGGCCTTTGCTGGAAGTCCGGCGTGAACCCGCCACCCTGGATCATGAAGCCGTCGATCACCCGGTGAAACAGCGTGTTGTCGAAATGTCCCGCGCGCACGTAGTCCAGAAAATTGGCCACGGTCTTGGGAGCGCGCACTGCGTCGAGTTCGAGCGTGATGTTGCCCTGACTGGTGTGGAGGATGACCATGACTGTGTCCTATGGCGCACCGACGACCGTCGCGCTCTTGATGAGCACGCGCTCGACCGGGACGTCGGTGGGGAAGGGACCGCCGGCACCGCTCGGCGTCTTGGCGATCTTGTTGACCACGTCCATGCCGCTGATCACCTTGCCGAATACTGTGTAGCCGATCCCTCCCGGAGACGGATCGCGAAAGTTGAGCGACTTGTTGTCACCGACGTTGATGAAGAATTGCGCCGTGGCCGAGTTTGGTTCGCTGGTTCGCGCCATGGCGATCGTTCCCGGAACGTTCAGCAATCCCGCCTTGCTGCTCTGCTCGGCCTCGTTCTTGATCGGCGCACGGGTCGGTTTCGAGCTGAAATCGGCACCGTAGCCTCCGCCCTGGATCATGAAGCCGGCGATCACCCGATGGAACTGCGTGCCATCGTAGTGCTTGGCCTTGACGTAGGCGAGGAAATTCTCGACGGATTGCGGCGCTGCATCGGGGGCGAGCTCGATCCTGATCTTGCCGGCGGTGGTGTCGAGATCGACTTGGGGATTCGCGGCGCGGGCGGGCGCGGCGGCGAGCGTGAGGCTGATCACGGTCGCAAGCATCAACAGAGGACGGCGAAGCATCGGGACTCCTTGGCGGTGGTTGCAATCGTTGCAGGACTTCGAAGGGTGGCCGCCGCAGTTGCCGCCGGCGGCGAGGCGCGGGCTACTGCTTCTTTGGCGCCCCTGCAGGCTTCGGCTCGGGAAGCTTCACTGGCGTGGCGGACGGGGCGACCGCAAAGAGCTCCCGGACCAGTGTGAGCTTGGTTTGTGCGCTCTTGTTCGACTTGTCGAGCCCGACGGCACGGTCGTATTCCACGCTGGCGAGGCGGGCGTAGATGTCGCCGAGGTTCTCGTGCGCAATCCCGTACTCGGGCCGCGTCAGCAGCGCGAGCTCGAGCGCCCTGCGGGCCTTTTCGTACTCGCCCTGCTGCGCCCAGATCACGGCGAGGTTGTTGTACGGCTCGGGTAGCTCCGGATAGTCTTCGGTCAGCTGCTGGAAAGTCGCTTTCGCCGCTTCGGTGTCGGCCTGGTCATTCTGCACCACGCCTTTGAGGAACCGCGCCTGCGGGTTCTTGCTGTCGGTGGCAAGCACGCCGTCGATCTTCGCCAAAGCCGACACATACTGGCCGTCACGGATCATGCGCGCGGCTTCCGCCAGCTCGGGCGTGAGTCCGGGTATTCGTTCCTGAACAACGGTGGCCGACTTGGGGGGCGGTGGCGGCGCCTGCTGCGCCAGCGCATGCGGAAGGAGCGCGGCGAACAGGGCCGCCGCGATGCAGGGAGCAATGCGCACAGTCATCGGTGAGGCGTCGGGGCGTCGAACGGCGAAAAAACAAAGTCGAATGCCTATTCTAGCAGCAGAGCCCTCGACCGGCCCGACGCCTAGCCGTGGGGTTTGGCTGCGAGCCGGGCGACCGTCGTATCGATCAGCACCCGGGAGATGCTGACCGGACTTGGAAGCTGCGGCAGGGCATCGATCGCAAACCAGCGTGCATCCGCGATTTCGTCGTCGCACGGGCGAACCTCGCCGGCGACGTATTCGGCGGTATACGCGATCATCAGCGAATGCGGGAATGGCCATGACTGGCTCGCGACGTATCGCAGAGCGTCGACCTCGACGCCGACTTCTTCGCGCACCTCGCGATGGACGCAGTCCTCGATCGATTCGCCCGGCTCGACGAAGCCGGCGAGCGCGCTGTACATCGCCTGCGGGAAGCGCTTGGCTCTCGCGAGGAGCAACTCCTGCCCGCGCGTGACCAGTACCATCATGGCGGGTGACACGCGCGGATAGACGATGTGCCCGCACGCCGGGCACTCCTTCGCGCGCTCGCCGACTTTGTCGCATGTCGCTGTGCCGCAGCGGCCGCAAAACTGATGGCTGCGGTCCCATTCCACGATCTGGAAGGCGCGCCCGGCGAGGGCGAGCAAGTCGTCGGGGATCTGCAGGAACAGCGTGCGCAGCCCGCGCCATTCCCATCCGGCGGGCAGCGGCGCGTCCGCCGCAACGCGAATCGCGATGCAGCCGACGCCCTCGAGTTGGCCGAGGTAATGCTGCGCGCCGGCGATGCCCATTGGGAGTACGTCGGCCAGGCGCGGAAGGATGGGGGGATCGGCGGTCCGAATGAGGATCTTGTCGCCGTCCCAGACAAAGCACACTGCGTCAGCCGCCGAGCCGGCCGGAGAGACGAACGCCGGCTCGAAGCCGGCGGGAGTGTTCATCCGCACGCAGTAAACGCCCTGGTGGAACTCAGCGCAGGAAGCGCTCGTCCTTGCCGATGACGGTGAGCTCCACGAACCTCGATCCACTGTGGTCGGTCGGCGTGAAGGTGACGCTGAAGCCGCCCACGTCGAAATCGCGGATCTGCTCCATGGCGTTGATGAATTTCTCGCGTGTCAGATCGGGCCCGGCGCGACGAAGCCCCTCGACGAGGACCTTGGCGGAGATGAACCCCTCGAGACTGGTGAACGAATAATTCTGCTTGCCAGTGGACGCTTCGAGGAGCTGCTGATAGTCCTTGACCACCCGCGCCGACAGATTCCACGGAAACGGTACCACCTGCGAGATGCCCACGCCGCGGCCGGCCGCGCCGGATTCGTGCGCGAGCGCCTTGCTGCCGACGAACGACACGTTCAGGAACTGCGGGTTGCAGCCCGCCGCGCGTGCCGCCTTGATGAACGCCGCGCACGATTTGTACGCCGAGATCATGACCACGCCCTGCGGCTCGATCTTGCAGATCGAACTCACGGCGGTCGCGACGTCCACCGTATTGCGCTCAACAGTGCCGCTGGCGAGGACCTTGATGTTCCGTTTTTGCATCGCGCGCTCGACGCCCGCCAGCCCCGCCTTGCCATAATCGTCGTTCTGATAGAACACCGCGATGCGATCGAGGGTCTGGCCCACGAGCTGGCCGACGAGCTTGTCGGTCTCGTCGTAGTAACTCGCGCGGATGTTGAAGATGTAGCGGTTGAGCGGGTTGCGCAGCGATTCCGCACCCGTGAACGGGCCGACGAACGGAACGCGTGCGGCCGTGAAGATCGGTTTCGAGGCGTTCGACGTCGGTGTGCCGACGTAGCCGAAGAGCAGGAACACGCCGTCTTCGATCAACTTCTTCGTGTTGGCGGCCGCGCGGTCGCCTTCGTACCCATCATCGAGCGAACGAAGCTCGATCTTGCGGCCGTTGACGCCGCCCGCCGCGTTGACGGCCTGGAAGTACGCCATCGCGCCGGCGCGCATCTCGATCCCCAGCTCTTGCGCCGGTCCGGTGAACGCCGCCGACTGGCCGAGCAGGATCGTCGTCGCGGTGACGCCAGGGTCGGCGGCGGCGGCGGCGAGCGCCGCTGTAGTCGCCAGCATCCCTCCAAGCCATCTCCATGCGTTTCGCATCGACTCCTCCTGGTCGCGATCCCCGCTGCCACGGTCGCGCCGCGCATATGATAGGCGATTCCCGGCAGCGTGCAAACGCGCAAGCAAGTCTTGGGCCAGGCCGCGGCACTGTGGCGCACAAGGTATAATGTGCGATTACTCCGATTGCCAGCGAGACCCATGGAAGCCGAACGTATCAACCAGGTCGCCAGTACGCTCTCCGGATTGCAGCGGCGCGCTGTCGATCTGCGGAGGTATCTTTGACTTCGACGTCAAGGCAGAGCGGCTCGCGGCGGTCGCAAAAGCGCTGGAAGACCCGGGTGTCTGGACCGACCCGAAGCGCGCGCAGGAGCTCGGCAAGGAAAGAAAACAGCTCGAAGGCGTCGTCGGCACACTGACCGACCTCGACGCGCGCCTGAAGGACAGCGGAGAACTATTCGAGCTCGCCCGGACCGAGGGCGACGACGCGACACTCGTCGCCGTGGCCAAAGACGTCGACGTGCTCGAGCGCACAGTCGACGACATGGAGTTCCGCCGGATGTTCCACAATCCGATGGACCCCAACCCCTGTTTCATCGATATCCAGGCGGGCAGCGGAGGGACCGAGGCTCAGGACTGGGCGGCGATCCTGCTGCGCATGTATCTGCGCTATTGCGAGCGCAAGGGCTACAAGACCGAAATGCTGGAAGAGTCCGAGGGCGAAGTCGCAGGCATCAAGAGCGCGAGCGTAAAGGTGTCCGGCGACTACGCGTACGGCTACCTGCGGACCGAAACAGGCGTGCATCGGCTCGTGCGCAAGAGCCCGTTCGATTCCAACGCGCGCCGGCATACCTCCTTTGCCAGCGTGTTCGTGTATCCAGAGGTCGACGAAACGATCGAGGTCGAGATCAATCCCGCGGAGTTGCGCATCGACACCTTCCGCGCCTCCGGGGCAGGCGGCCAGCACATCAACAAGACCGACTCGGCAGTGCGCATCACGCACCTCCCGACCAACATCGTCGTGCAGTGCCAGAACGACCGCTCGCAACACCGCAACCGTGCCGAAGCGATGGCGATGCTGAAGTCGAAGCTCTACGAGCTCGAATTGCGCAAGCGCCAGGCCGAGCAGCAGAAGCTCGAGGACACGAAGACCGATATCGGCTGGGGGCACCAGATTCGCTCGTACGTGCTCGACCAGTCGCGGATCAAGGACCTGCGGACCAACGTCGAAAAAGGCAACACGCAGGCGGTGCTCGACGGCGATCTCGACGAGTTCATCTCGGCGAGCCTGAAGCAGGGGGTGTGAAATGAACGACACGCGCGACCCGCAACCTTCGGTCGACGACGAGAACAAGATCATCGCGGAGCGGCGCGCGAAGCTGCGGGCGCTGCGCGAGCGCGGTCAGGCGTATCCGAACGACTTTCGCCGCGATGCGCTTGCAGGTCCGCTGCACGAGGTTCATGACGGAAAGACCAACGAAGCGCTGGAGGCGGAGACCCTCGCGGTGACCGTAGCGGGCCGGATGATGCTGAAGCGCGTCATGGGCAAGGCGAGCTTCGCCACGCTGCAGGACATGAGCGGCCGGATCCAGCTCTACATCGCCAGCGACGCTGTCGGCGCGGAAATCCACGATGCGTTCAAGCATAGGGACCTGGGCGACAACGTCGGCGACCGCGGCACGCTTATCAAGACCCGCACCGGAGAGCTGTCGGTCCGCGTGACCGAGTTGCGGCTGCTCGCCAAGGCGCTGCGGCCGTTGCCGGAGAAGTTCCACGGGCTTACCGATCAGGAGCAGAAGTACCGGCAGCGTTACGTCGACCTGATCACCAGTGCCGAGTCGCGGCGTGTGTTCATGGCCCGCTCGCAGATCGTGCAAACCATTCGCGAGTTCTTCGTCGCGAGGGGCTACCTCGAGGTCGAGACGCCGATGATGCACCCGATCCCGGGGGGCGCCACGGCGCGGCCATTCGTGACACATCACAACGCGCTCGACACCGATCTGTATCTGCGCATCGCGCCCGAGCTCTATCTCAAGCGGCTGGTCGTCGGCGGCCTGGAGAAGGTGTTCGAGATCAACCGCAATTTTCGCAACGAAGGCATCTCGACGCGCCACAATCCCGAGTTCTCCATGCTCGAGTTTTACGAGGCTTATCGGGATTACCGCTACCTCATGGATCTTACCGAGGAGATGCTGCGCGAGGTGGCGATGAAGGTGGTTGGCACGACGACGATCGAATACCAGGACATCCCGATCGATCTGGGCGTTGCCTTCGACCGCCTGACCATGCCCCAGGCGATCGCCAAGCACAACCCGCGCTACGCGCTCACCGATCTCGGCAATCCGCAATACCTGAAGGCGGCGCTCGGCACGCTCTGGGCGTGCTGCAGTTGAAGCTCTTCGAGGCGACGACCGAGGAAAAGCTCGTCCAGCCGACGTTCATCGTCGCCTATCCGGTCGACGTCTCACCGCTTGCGCGCGCGAGCGACACCGAGCCGGCGGTGACCGATCGCTTCGAGCTCTTCATCACCGGGCGCGAGCTCGCCAACGGTTTTTCGGAGCTCAACGATCCCGAGGATCAGGCGGCGCGCTTCCTCGCGCAGGCGAAGGCGAAGGAGGCCGGCGACGCCGAAGCGATGCACTACGACGCGGACTACATTCGTGCGCTCGAATACGGCATGCCGCCTGCGGCGGGCGAGGGTGTGGGGATCGACCGGCTGGTCATGTTGTTGACCGACAGTCCGTCGATTCGCGACGTAATCCTATTCCCGCAGCTCAAGCCGGAAACGTAACGCTGGGCGGCCCGATCGCATTCATGGCCGATCGCTACAAGACGTTCCGGGAATTCTATCCGTTCTATCTGGCGGAGCATCGGCACCCGACCTGCCGGCGATTGCATTTCGTCGGCTCGACGCTGGTGATCGCGGCGATTGTCGCGGCCATTCTCACGCGCAATGCGTGGTGGCTCGCTGCGGCACCGTTCGCGGGCTATGGCTTCGCCTTGGTCGGTCACGTACAGCCTCCTTGGCGACTGGGTCATGTTTCGCGATCTGCTGACTGGGCGCCTGCGGTTCTGAGGTCAACCGCTGGCCACGCGGACCCGGCGCCGCATCGAGGTCATCGGCTGAATGGCGCCCGACGCTTCCTGCTCGTGCGTTCCGCGCGTGGGCGCCTACTTTCCGATATTCCGCTCGATCCACTGCGCGAATGCGGCCAGGAATTTCTGCATGAACTCGCGCACTGAATCGTCGATCAACGCGCCGCTCGCATCGAAGATCTTGGCGGCGTTGCCGATGTACGCTTCCGGCTGCGGCATGGCCGGCACGTTGAGAAAGACGAGCGACTGACGCAGGTGGTGATTGGCCCCGAACGCACCGATTGCGCCCGGGGAGACGCTGACGACCGCACCCGGCTTGCCGCTCCACGCGCTGTCTCCGTACGGGCGCGATGCGAGGTCGATCGCATTCTTGAGCACACCGGGCACGCCGCGGTTGTATTCCGGCGTCACGAAAAGCACAGCGTCGGCTTTCCGGACGCGGGCCTTGAAGGCCGCCGATGCGGCGGGCGGATGGGCGTCGTCGTCCTGGTTGTAGAGCGGCAGCTGACCGATCTCGACGATCTCGAGCTTGAGGGGTGCGGGCGCGATGGCCACCAACGCCTTGGCCATTTTGCGGTTGAACGATTCCTTACGCAGGCTGCCCACAAAGACGGTAACGTCACGGGTAGTGGCCATAGATCTCCTTTTTTGGTTGGTCTTGGGGACAATCCGACTCCCGCCGACTGCGGGCCATCGTGCTGCCAATGATAAAGACAGCCGCGACCCGGGCAGGTTGCGGGCGCGTGCGCGGTTTGCCCGGCCGAAGGCCAGGATGGCATAATCGCCTTCTTCGGGGTGTAGCGCAGCCTGGTAGCGCTCTTGCTTTGGGAGCAAGATGTCGGAGGTTCAAATCCTCTCACCCCGACCAGATGGCAGGTCGGCTTCAAGGTCGCGGCTTCTCGCTCCACCGGGCGCCCGTAGCTCAATTGGATAGAGCACCGGCCTTCTAAGCCGGCGGTAACAGGTTCGAGTCCTGTCGGGCGCGCCACAAGCGCGGGTTTCCCGGCGGACGGCAGCAATGGTGGCTGTAGCTCAGCTGGTAGAGTCCCGGATTGTGATTCCGGTTGTCGTGGGTTCGAATCCCATCAGCCACCCCATTTTAGGCCACACGTCATGCTGCGCCTTTGAGCTTGATCCGGCCGTTAAGCCGCATGAATCCTCCCTTAGCCGGTGTCACGAACGTGTGCGCATCATTCGCGTTCAGATCGAGTACATGCACAATCGTGCTGCCAATATGCTCCTGCCAGGACAGTATGACGAGGCCGTCGCCAATGGCGATCGCATCATAGTCGACGGTGTCAGTAAAACCTGTATTTTCACCCGAGAGGATCTCCACCGTTAGTTGGCTTTCCGAGTTGAAGGTTATTCGCGGAACGAAACCGGGAAACTCGATTTCGAGCACTTGGCCGACAAGTCGACTCGCTGCCCCAGCTGCGGTCATTCGATCCTCTCGAGGCTTAGTAGGTGGGGCTTGAGCGCGGAGTCGCGAGCGCGCCGACGGGGACAAGGACGACGCCATATGCCGGCCGGTCCTGTTGAGCGTAGGGTTAGGCGTCGCGCGCTGCCTACGCCACGTGCTCGATGTCCGGAGGCATGGACACCCAACTGTGCATTCGTTCCTCGTAGACCGAGAAGGTTGGAGCTGGAAACTTCGGGTCTGCGAACGTGCCGACCGGAATTGCGATGGAGCCCGCAAGGCCTTCGGCTGTGTAGAACACCGTTGACCCGCACTCAGGGCAGAACCTGAAACCCGAATCGGGTCGGATGTGACGTGAGCTTGAAGCTGGCCACAACTGCAAGATGCGGTTCGAGAAGTCATCGGTCAGTGGGTGGCGATTGAGGGCTTAATTTCGAATCCGCGGGTGCGCTTGAGTCCGTCAACGGATACTCAGGGTTAGGCGGCACCGGACGAGAAACCTTTTTCAAGGAGCGCCTTCAGCCGCGCCAGATCCTTGCGGTTTGCCCGCCGCATAGCGCTGGCCATGAACGGTGCAAACAGGCGTGAGAAGCCGGCGGGGCGCCCGCGATTTCGCAGGCCCATGCGAGTACCGCCGCGGGCCGTGGGTTGCCACGTATACGTCGTTTCCATCGGGAATGGTCCTTGCGCGGTGCGCATGATGAGTCGCTCGTGCGGAACAAATTCGATTGCTTCGTACGTGTATGTGAGGCGCTTCCCTAGGAAGTGAGCTACGAACGAAACTCTCGACCCGACGCGCAACGGTGGCTGCGATTCCCATTCGACTGACTTGATGTTGACGTACCAGGCTGGTGCGTTATCGGGATTCGAGGCAAATGATGCAACTTCTGCTCGCGGTCGCTCGATAACGATTTCGGTAAAGACGTCAACCGACATGATGCCCCGATGCGATTGTGACGCCTAACGAACCAAGCTGACCGGTCGCGAGCGGACGGCGCGCAAGCGCCGCCGGCGAGGCGCCCGGGTTGAGCGAGAGGTTAGGCATCCTCGACGACTCGATCACCAACTCGCAGTTCCGCACCCGTTATGATTCTTGCCCGGAGGCCGCCCTTTCCGACGAAGAACTTAAGAGCTTCGCGGTGCGTCCTCTTCGCGAACAGGCTGCACGGCTCGCACAGCTCTAGCCCTTCGAATATGGCAGCCCCGACCTTGA
>VBCL01000385.1 GCA_005888865.1 Betaproteobacteria bacterium
CATGGTGATCTTGTCGATCAGCCCGGCCAGACAGAGCGCTTCCAGCGCCGCGATTGCGACGACCACCACCAACAGGCGAAAAGCGTTGACCCGGTTCATCGCAACGGGCCGCCGGACTCGCGTGCCCGTCCGATCGTCTTCAGCGATTCCTCGCGCAGCGTCTTCCACAGCCGGGCGGTGATCGCGCCGAACTCGCTGTGCTCGATGATGCGGCTGTCGCGATCGCGCGGCCAGCGGGTCTCGACGACGTCGGTCAGCCGGCCGGGCCGTGCCGACATGACGCCGATGCGGTCGGCGAGCATAGTCGCCTCGTCGAGTGCATGCGTGATCAGGAACACGGTCGCGCCGGTCTGGCGCCACATCCGCAGCAGCTCGTCGCCCATCAGCAGCCGCGTCTGCTGATCGAGGGCGCCGAACGGCTCGTCGAGCAGGATCAGGCGAGGCTCCATCACCAGCGTGCGGGCGATGCACACGCGCTGGCGCATCCCGCCGGAGAGCTGCGCCGGATAGCTGGTCGCGAAATCGGACAGACCGACGAGGCTCAGTACGTTGCTCACGCGCGCCGCGCGCTCCTCGCGATCGAGATTCGTGCGGCGCAACCCGAAGGCGACGTTCTCGGCGACGGTCAGCCAGGCGAAGGAGGCGTCCTCCTGGAAGACGACGCCCATGCCGTCGGGCGCCTCGCCGGCGATCGGACGGCCTTCGAACAGCACCGCACCCTCGGTCGCCGGCGTGAGCCCCGCGATGACTTCGAGGAGCGTTGATTTGCCGCAGCCCGATGGACCGACGACCGCGAAGAATTCGCCGCGTGAGAGCTCGAGGTCGATCGGCCCGAGCGCGTGCAGCGGCTGCGGCGGCGTGCCGGCCTGGAACGTCTTGCTGACGTTGGAGAGCTTGACCTGGGCAGCGGTCACACCAAGTCGTCGTCCCGGCTCATTTTGGTAACTGAGCCGGGACCCAAGTTCGGACCGACGATGCGAATACGCAGCAACTTGGATCCCGGACCTCGCTCACGCTCGCCCGGGATGACGCGGGTGTCTCCGATCGCTGCGAGGCTTCGCCTCTTGCTCTCGGACATCCGCGTCATTTGATGGCTTTCAGATCGTCGGGCAGGAACCGCGTGTCGATGATCTTGCTGTAGTCGACTTCGCCGGTGATCGCGCCGACCGAGCGCTGGGCTTCGATCATGCGCTTGAGGCCGTCGAGATGAATCTCGCCCTCGCCCCAGTACGACACGCCCTTGGTGGTGCTGGTGGTGAGGTTGCGCACGGCGCTCTTCGCCACCTCGACGTCGATGTTGTATTGCTTGGCGACGATCTCGGCGGCCTCGTCCGGGTGCGCCTTCATGAACTGCACCGCCTTGCGGCGCGCGCGGATGACGGCACGGATGAAGTCGCCTTTCTTCTCCAGCATTTCGACGGTGGCGACGCCGACGACATTGTCCAGCGGCGGCAGGATATCGCTGGCGACGACGACCGCGCGATATTTGCTCTTGACCTTCGACCAGAGCGGCTCGGTGATCGGGGCGATGTCGATCTGGCCCGATTCCAGCGCGGCGATGCCCTCGCCGAAGCCCCCCGTCTTGACCAGCTCCGCGTCGTCCGGTTTGAAGCCCGCGGAAGTGAGCAGCATCATGGCCAGCGCCTGGCTGGTCGAGCGCGGATTGGTGTAACCGATCTTCTTGCCCTTGAAGTCTTTGACCGACTTGATCGGCGAGTCGGGCTTCACTGCCCAGACGAACTCGGCCACCGTGAGCACGTTATCGCTGATGATCCGCAGATCGGCGCCGGCGAGGATCGCCGAGACGATCACGCCCGGATTCACTTCGCCGTACGGCACACCGCCTCCGGCGAGCATGTTGCGCAGCGATGTCCCGCCGCCCGCCGACGAGATCAGCCCCGTGATGTTGAGCCCCTCGTCCTTGAAGTAACCCTTCGCCAGCGCGACACCAAAGGGCATGCCGTTGGCCGAGACGCCATAGTTACCGATCGCGAGCTCTTCTGCGGCGGCGGTTTGGACCGTCCCGGCGAGCAGG
>VBCL01000096.1:0-6321 GCA_005888865.1 Betaproteobacteria bacterium
GAACGTCCAGTAGCGCAACTTGATCGCCCCGGCCAGAGCAGTCGCCACCGAGGCGAAGCCGGGCACGAACTTGGCGAAGAGCATCGACGCGGGGCCGAAGCGCTGGAAGATCGATTCGGTCTGCCGCACGCACGTATCCTGCGACAGCGAGACCCGGCAAAGCGTGGACAGGATGCGCATGCCGAAGGTGCGCCCGGCCGTATACCAGCCGGTGTCGGCGACGATCGAAGCAACGACGCCCACGCCGACGAGCTGCCACAGCGGGGTGCCGCCGCCCATCGCGGCCAGCGCACCGGCGACGATCAGCGTCGGATACGCGGGCAGGGGCAACCCTGCCTGCAACGCGAGGACGTTGACAAAGACGAATCCCAAACCGTATTCCTGCAAGAGCGTGATCAATTGATTCATGTAGCTCCCCGCGACGAGGCGATGCCGGTCTATGCGTTATTGGGGCGCGCGAATACCTCCTGGCGATCAGCTTAGACGCAACCCAGGCTAGTTTACGTCGTCCGGCGGAGCCCTGAGGCTAGATCAGGACGCCGCGTTGCCAAGGAAGGGTTCGGTTTGCGGGTGCCCGCGCGCCGGGCTATAATTTTCGCTCTTTTGGGGACGTAGCTCAGCTGGGAGAGCGCGGCGTTCGCAATGCCGAGGTCGAGGGTTCGATCCCCTTCGTCTCCACCATCCCATTCTTGCTTTAACAAGCTCGCACAGCGCCAACGGCACGCCCGAATGGGACCGCCTCGGCGCCAGTCGCGTTCGTCCATGGAGCCCATCTATGCGCGTCGAATGGCAGGGCGATCACAAGATGCTCGACGAGTCCGTGAAGCAGGATTTCGAGCGAGAGGTAGAACGACTTGGGCACGACCCGAGCCAATACATCGTAGTGATTCGACGCGAGCCTGGCGTCGCAGGGTCGGACAGACTTCTCCCGCTACGCTACAAAGTGCATATCACCCGCCTCGTCGGATCCGATCCCGAGACATTGACCCTCAGCGGGGGCGACGGCAAGGCTTGGGTCGCCCAATTCGCGAAGGACGCAACCAACCGCGCCCGTGGCTCGTCGCGCCAATAGCTCGAGGCGCCGCAGTACGACTCGCAGGATTCTCCTGGCGCCCGCCCGTGGGCTAGACCGGCACCGCCGCGCTGGCTTCCACCGCGGTTTCCGTGACGTTCTCGTGCTGTTGGCGCAACGGCAGATGGATGGTGAACCGCGATCCGCGGCCGACTTCGCTTTCGACGTCGATCGATCCGCCGTGCCGTTGCACGATCGAGTAGGACACCGACAGGCCGAGGCCTGTCCCCTGCCCGACCGGTTTGGTCGTGAAGAACGGCTCGAAAATGCGGTTGAGGTGCTGCTTCGGAATGCCGCAGCCCGTGTCCTCGAAACGGATCCAGATCTCGCTGCCGCTGGTGCCGGTCGAGATGGTGATCGTCCCGTTCGCCTCGATCGCGTGTCCGGCGTTGACGATCAGATTGAGAAACACCTGGTGAAGTCGTGACGGCAGGCACTCGACGTTGGGCAGGCTGCCGTAGTGCGTTTCGATGCGCGCCTTGTATTTGATCTCGTTGCGCACGATGTTGAGCGTGCGGTCGAGGGCATCGTGCAGATTCACGACCTCCCAGACTTCGTCGGTGCCTCCGCGCGAGAAATCCTTGAGGTCCTGCACGATGTGCTTGACGCGCATGATGCCGTCGCGCGACTCGGCGAGCAGCGCGACGATGTCACCGCGCAGGAAATCGAAATTGACGCTCTCGCGCAGCGCCCGTGCGCGGCCGAGCGAAGCTTGCTGCGAGGCTGACGTCGGAGCTTCGGTCTCGATATAAGCATCGAGCAACCCGAACAGGCTCGTCAGGTACGAGTCCAGCGTGCCGAGATTCGACAGCACGAAGCCGATCGGATTGTTGATCTCGTGCGCGACGCCCGCAGCGATCTGCCCGATCGACGCCATCTTCTCGGACTGGACCAGCTGGTCCTGCGTCTCCTCGAGCATCTCGTTCATGCGCTGCATCGTCGCATTGAGCGTCGACAGCTCGACGATCCGGTTGGCGCGCTCGACGTGCATCCGGTGATTGGCGATGACGAGCGCGAGCAGGCTGGTCATTGCCTGTCCCCGGTCGAGGTCATCGACCTTGTATTTGGGCTGTCCCGGGGCGCGGTTGACCGCGATCGCACCGATGATTCGCTCGGAAACCCGCAGCGGCCAGCACATCGCAGAGTGCGTGAGGCGGTCGCGGCGTTCGTGCATCCGCAGCGGCAGCCCGGTTTCGGCAACATCGCCGTTGATCAGCAGCGGTTCGCCGGTCACTACGACATGGCCGAATACGCCGGCGCCGCGCGGGAGCCGGCTGCCCACCGCGTCGGGCGGCAGGTCAATGCCCGCGGCGATTTCGAGGAGGTCTTCGGTCCCCTCGACGCAAAGCGCAATCGATCCGCTTTGTGCTTCGAATCCGGACACGATGTGCTCGAGGATATCCTGCTGCACCTGGAGCGGCTCGGCGCCGCTGGCGGCGGTCTGGCCCAGCGCATAGAGCGCGCAGATCCACCCGTAATCGCCCAGCTTGCCGCCGGAATCGAGAGGCGCCGCGCTCATCGCGGTCCTCGAGATGCGAGCCCCGGGTTGTGCGCGCGCAGGGTAAAGTCCACGCTAATCCTCGAGCAATACGCCGCCGTCTTCGCTCCAGCGTACGTGCGTGATGCCCGGACTCTCGGCTTCGAGCCGCGCCAGTTCCAGCTGCTGACGCGAGATGACGCCGCGCTGGACGCGCATTTCGTCCGCCAGTCGGCGGTTCTCGACGAGCAACTCGCGATGCGCGAGCACCTGCCCGACAATCGCTTTCAGCTCGGAATCCGACCAGGGCTTGCTTATGAAACGGAAGATGCCTGCTTCGTTGATGCCACGGACGATTCCCTCCATGTCCGCGTACGCGCTCAGGATGATCCGGGCGGTATCAGGCTGCAGTTCCTTCACCCGCGTCAGAAACGATACGCCGTCCATCACCGGCATGCGGTAATCGGAGATCACGAGATCGAGTTGATGGCTGGCCACATGTTCGAGCGCTTCGACCGGCGAGGTGAAGGTTGTGAGATGAGGCTCCTGCAGCGCAGGCAGCGCCGCAGGGTTGAGCAACATCCGGCGCAGTGCGCTGACGACGTTGACCTCATCATCGACGACGAGAAGATTGGTCATGACGCTCCTTTCACGCGGGTTCCGCCCGGGCAACCAACACAGCCAATAGGTTGCAAGCAAGAAACAAGCCGGCGATAGAAGCTAGGCCCTGCTGGGGCTATGGTGTCTTTCGTGCACGTCGTCGATCCTGACGACGGTGCCCATGAGCGCGCGAATCGCAGGCCTGCCCATCTTTGGCACGTTGCTTGCGGAAGAGACGCGGAAGGGGCTCCGTGTCATTGGGGCAAAGCCATGGGAACGGTAAATAGCTTGCCGGCACCTGGTGCCCACCTGATCAACGCTATGGGACAGAAAGCAACCAATTGCGGCCTCCGCGCCAGAACCACGGCGCGGAAGCTGTAGTCAACGAATCGAACGCATGCACGGCACATACGACCCCTGGCTTATCGGTCTGTCGATCGGCGTGGCGGTCATCGCCGCCTACGTCGCCCTCGATCTCGTATCGCGGGTGGTGGCCTCGCGCAAAACGAAGGCCGCGCGGTATTGGCTGCTGGGCGGCTCGTTTTCCATGGGTACCGGCATCTGGTCGATGCACTTCATCGGCATGCTTGCCTTCCGTCTGCCCATTCCGATGGCCTACGACACCGGAGTCACCCTTGCCTCGCTGCTGATTGCCGTGATCGTTTCTGCATTTGCGCTATGGACGGTGAGTCGGGGTGCGTTGAGCGTGGATCGGCTGCTGCGGGCCGGCATCTGCATGGGCCTCGGGATCGTCGCCATGCACTACACCGGGATGGAGGCGATGGAGATCGAGCCAGCGATCGCTTACGACCCGACGCTCGTCGTGCTCTCGATCGTGATCGCCATTGCGGCGTCGCTGGCCGCGCTCTGGATCGCTTTCGCGCTGAGCTCCGAGATGCTGCAGTCGGCCGTGAGAAAGAAGGCCATCAGCGCGCTGTTGATGGGTGCCGCAATCGCAGGCATGCACTACACAGGGATGGCCGCCGCCGGGTTCGCGCCTGGCAGTCACGTCTCGGACGACCTCACGAGCATCAGCGACGGGTGGCTTGCCACGACCATCGGCGCCTTCACGATCATCCTGCTGGCGGCGACACTCCTCGCGGCAATCGTCGACGCGAGGCTCGCCGACCGCTCCGCGCGAATCGCCGAGAAAATGCGCAAGGCGAACCTCGACCTGGAGTTGCGCGGCGGGGAGCTTACCCGCGCCAACGAGCTGCTTCGCCAGGAAGCAGAGGAGCGGGCCAGGACGAAGATCGCGCTGGTTGAGAGCGAAGAGCGCTACCGCCCGATTGGTCCTGGGAACAGGATGCCGAGTTCAGGTTTGTCAGCCTCTCGAAGACGGTCCCCTACTACTGCGGCATTTCGCACGACGGCCATCTCGGCAAGACCCGCTGGGAGTTGCCCGATTCCCAGCCGATGAATACGACCTGGGAAGAACACGAAGCCGTCCTTCGGGAGCACAAGGAATTCCGTAATCTGCTGATCAAGCGCATCGATCACGACGGCACGACGCGCTACGCGTCGGTGAGCGGCAGCCCGATGTTCGACGCCTCGGGAAACTTCAAGGGATACCGGGGCGTCGGAACCGACGTCACCGCCCGGCTGCTGGCCGAAGAGCGCTTCCGCGCGACTTTCGAGCAGGTCGCTGTCGGCATCGCGCACATCTCTTTCGACGGGCGGCACCTGATGGCCAACCGGAGATACTGCGAGATGCTGGGCTACACGCAGGACGAGTTGCTCGCGCTCGGCGCCGACACCGTGACCGCGCGGGACGGGCCCGGAGCCCTGCCCACGGTTCGCGCCGACCTGCTCGAGGGCGGGATCGAGCACTATTCGGGCGAAAAGAAGTTCTTCCGCAAGGACGGCAGTCCGATCTCGGTCAACCGCACGATCTCGCTCGCGCGGGATGCGCGTGGCGAGCCCCTCTACTACATCCGCGTCATCGAGGACATTTCCGAGCGCAAGGCCGTCGAAGCCGCCCGCCAGCAAAGCGACGCGGAGTTCGGCGCGCTGTTCAATCAGGCCGCCCTGGGCATGGCCCAGACCGACTTGCGTGGAGTGTTCCTGCGTGTCAACGAAAAGTTGTGCACCATGCTCGGTTACACGGCCGAAGAGCTGCTAGGCCTCAAGTTCCAGCAGATTACCCACGCCGACGATCTCACCCGCAATCTGGAGCTGCTGAAGAGCTTCGCGTCGGGCGAACGACGAGAGTACACGTACGAGAAACGCTACGTCTGCAAGGACGGCTCGCCGCTATGGGTGAGCGTCACGATGTCGCGCGTGAGCACCGGACCGGACGCGTCCCCGACCGCTCTCGCCGTGATCGAGGATATTTCCGAGCGCAAGCGCGCCGAGGAGCGATTGATGTATCTGGCGCAGTTCGATGCGTTGACCGGCCTGCCCAATCGCAGTCTCGTACGCGACCGCCTGGCGCTCGCCATTGCCCGAGCCAAGCGCAATGATCAGATGATCGGAGTCATGTTCCTCGACCTCGACAATTTCAGCGAAGTGAACGACTTGCTGGGGCACGCGGCCGGGGACAGGGTCCTGCGGACCGCCGCGGCGCTGCTTCATGCAGCGCTGCGTGACGTCGATACCATCGGCCGGCTCGGGGGCGACGAATTCATCGTCGTACTCGAGAACATCGCCGGCGAAAACCATGTGAGCGCGGTCGCGGAGAAGATCAAGAAGGTGCTTGCCGAACCGATCGTCGTCGAGGGCAGAGAGATCTTCGTGAGTGCGAGCGTTGGTATCGCGCTCTATCCTCACGGCGGAGAGACGGTCGACGCGCTGCTGCAAAGCGCGGACATCGCCATGTATCACGCCAAGAGCCAGGGCCGCAACGTGCACGCTTTCGCCAGCGCCACGATGACCGCGGAGGCGAGCGAGCGCTTCCAGATGGTCGCGCTGCTGCGACGTGCCTTGGAACGCCAGGAATTCAAGCTGCACTACCAGCCCATCGTCGATCTCAAGACCCGAGACATCATCGGGGCGGAGGCGCTCATCCGCCTCGATTCGCCCGAGCATGGATTGATTCCCCCCGCGAATTTCATTCCACTGGCGGAAGCCACCGGGTTGATCGTGCCGATCGGAGAATGGGTCCTCGAGACGGCGTGCCTCGAGGCGAAGAAGTGGCAAATTCCGGGCGGGCCGCCGGTGCGCGTTTCAGTCA